>JAWJLM010000042.1 GCA_040191315.1 Bacillaceae bacterium S4-13-56
CCACCGAAAACATTTGTCGCAACACCGAACTGACTCGAAGGAGGCGAGCCCTCGTGAACCGTGTTTCCTTTGGGCCTACACGCTGTAGGTCACGTCGGCGTTGTCACACGATGTGACGGTTTTAGCCGACGATCCTTAATATCGATGAGGTCCACCGCCTTACGTCGATGATCAAGGGCGCTTGCGCTTTTCTTATACATGTGAGGGGATCATTCTAAATAAGTCCCCTGTTTGATATGATAGTTATAAGAAAAAACATAGAGGAAGGTTCAAAAATGGTCATTCTCAAAGATGATGAACGTCTAGATTACTTATTAGCGGATGAAACGATGAAAATAGTTCAAAGTCCAACTGTTTTTGCATTTTCATTAGATGCTGTGTTGCTTAGCCGATTTACTTATGTTCCTATTCAAAAAGGAAAAATTTTAGATTTATGCTCTGGTAATGGAGTGATTCCTTTACTTTTATCGAAACGGTCAAAAGCACAGATTACAGGAGTAGAGATTCAAGAACGATTGATGGATATGGCTATTCGTAGCGTGGAGTATAATAAACTGCAACACCAAATTAACATGATCCATGGTGATTTGAAGGACATGCCGAAACAGTTAGGGCATAGTCAGTTTGATTTAGTAACATGCAATCCTCCTTATTTCACGAAACCTACTGAAGATCAAATAAATGTAAATGAGCATTTAGCTATTGCGAGGCATGAGATATATTGTACGTTAGAGGATGTCGTTCGGGCGTGCAGTCTTCTAGTAAGGCCTGGAGGAAAGGTATCCATTGTTCATCGCCCAGGTCGTTTAGTGGACATGCTTACTTTATTTCGTAACTATCGACTAGAACCAAAAAGGATTCAATTTGTTTACCCAAAGGCAGGAAAGGATGCTAATATTCTTCTTGTGGAAGGGATTAGAGATGCAAATCCAGATTTGAAATTAATGCCCCCTTTGTATACATACGGAGAGGATGATTCCTATACAAAGGAAATGGAGGAAATTATTTATGGATTTTAAGCATTTTGTTTATATTTTGCAATGTAAGGATGATACTTATTATACGGGCTACACAAATGATCTTGAAAACAGACTAGAGGTACATGCTTCGGGCAAAGGGGCTAAATATACAAGAGGTAGGGGACCTTTTAAGTTAGTATATACTCAACAATTTCCGACAAAAGAATTGGCTATGCAAGAAGAATATCGTATAAAAAAATTATCAAGAGCCCAAAAGATTGAACTAATTGTAGGGATGAAAGGAGAAAAGGATGGTTCAGATACAGAAAAGTTTTCATCATAAGCAAGGGTCACTTTATTTAGTTCCTACTCCTATTGGTAACCTAGAGGATATAACAATTCGTGCCATCCAAACACTAAAAGATGTGGATTGGATTGCGGCAGAAGATACTCGGCAAACGAAGAAGCTTACCAATTATTTTGAAATATCTACCCCGTTAATCAGTTATCATGAACATAACAAACAAACTAAGGGAGAATGGTTATTAGAAGAGTTAAGGAAGGAAAAGAAAGTAGCCATCGTTACAGATGCGGGGATGCCGGGCATATCAGATCCAGGATATGAGCTTGTAAGAGACTCTATTTCAGAAGGAATCCCCGTAATCCCATTACCTGGTGCCAATGCGGCAACGACTTCTCTGATTGCCTCAGGTCTTCCAACAGATCATTTTTATTTTTTTGGTTTTTTGCCAAGGAAGAAAAAAGAAAGGCAGGAAGAACTGCACAATTTAAAATCTCTATCTTGCACTCTCTTGTTTTATGAATCCCCTCATCGTTTGAAAGATGCATTGGAGGATTTGTTGCAAGTTCTGGGGGATAGAAAGGCAGTTGTTGCAAGGGAATTAACAAAGCGTTTTGAGGAGTTTTCCAGAGGGAATCTTTCAGAGCAGATCGCTTGGGCAGAAGAAAAGCCAAAAGGTGAATTTTGTATATTAGTAGAGGGATCTACAAAGGAAGAGGAAGCAGAAAATGATTTATGGTGGTCTGCTTTATCAATGATAGACCATGTCGAACATTATATGGAAGAAAAAGACATAATGAGCAAGGAAGCTATAAAAATGGTTGCTAAAGATAGAAATCTCCCGAAGCGCGAGGTATATCAAGCTTACCACCAAATTAATTAGTATATGAAAAACCCTTATCAGCTGATAAGGGTTTTCTTAACTCTTACTTATTTAGTTTTTCTTGAATTTCTTTAATGAGGATTTCTGCTCCTTCTTCGCTAAGGATTAATTTACCATTAGCTAAAGTAAGGTTATTATCAGAAACTTCTCCAGTCACCTGACAAGTCATATTTGGCTTATACTTTTTAAGTATAATGCGATCATCATCCACGTAAATTTCAAGGGCATCTTTTTCATTGATTCCTAATGTGCGTCGTAATTCGATTGGAATAACTACACGCCCTAACTCGTCAACCTTTCGAACAATACCTGTAGATTTCATCTTACTTTTATCTCCTCTCAAAATATATCTTCGTCATTATTCGACATATTTCTATCTTCTTTTGTTTATAATACCAACGATTGCCAAAGACGTCAATTGTTTTATTCTCCATTTTTATATGAAATGAATCAAAATGTGGAAATTTTTATACTAAAACAGGAAACCATCAACCATTTGTTGGGAAATACCTTTTTTTGTAATGAATCAGTTGAAGTCAATTCCTTAAATTTGATGGGTATTTTCGACATATACTGACATATTTCAATCTTTCTATAATTATAGAAGAAAGTAGAGTGAAATTTCCACTTTTAGATTGATTTAAATTGGAAATCCTGTGTGCTAAAAGATACAATAGAAGTTATATTAAAGGATACCTTACAGAATATTGGTTGTGATGAAGGAGGAACATACAATGGCAGAGGACAAAAAAACCTTTTACTTAACTACCCCTATTTATTATCCAAGTGGCAATTTGCATATTGGCCATGCCTATACAACAGTTGCAGGAGATGCCATGGCTCGATATAAACGTCTACGAGGCTATGACGTTATGTACTTAACTGGAACAGATGAGCATGGGCAAAAGATTCAACGAAAGGCTGAAGAAAAAGGGGTTACTCCCCAACAATATGTAGATGACATCGTTTCAGGGATAAAAGATCTCTGGAAAAAACTTGATATCTCTTATGATGACTTTATACGTACGACAGAAGATCGTCATAAAGAAGCGGTAGAGAAAATTTTTGCGAGGTTAATGGAAAAAGGTGATATTTATTTAGATCAATATGAAGGTTGGTATTGTACTCCTTGTGAGTCCTTTTTTACAGATCGTCAGCTATCTGAAGGAAACTGTCCAGACTGTGGGCGCCCGGTAGAAAAGGTAAAGGAGGAATCTTACTTTTTTAAAATGAGCAAATACGTCGATCGTCTCCTTGCTTATTACGAAGAAAACCCAACCTTTATCCAGCCGGAGTCCCGCAAAAATGAAATGATTAATAATTTTATTAAGCCGGGATTAGAAGATTTAGCTGTCTCTAGAACCACATTTGATTGGGGAATAAAGGTACCTGGGAACCCAAAACATGTCATCTATGTTTGGATGGATGCCCTAAGTAACTATATAACAGCTTTAGGGTATGGAACCGATCAAGATGAGCGTTATCAAAATTATTGGCCTGCAGATGTTCATCTGGTTGGAAAAGAAATCGTTCGTTTCCATACAATTTATTGGCCAATTATGCTAATGGCCTTAGATTTGCCGTTACCAAAAAAAGTATTTGCTCACGGTTGGTTATTAATGAAGGATGGCAAAATGTCAAAATCCAAAGGGAATGTCGTGGATCCTGTCTCGTTAATCGACCGTTATGGATTAGATGCACTTCGTTATTACCTTCTACGTGAAGTCCCATTTGGCTCAGATGGCGTTTTTACTCCAGAGGGCTTTGTCGAAAGAACCAACTATGATCTAGCTAACGATTTAGGAAATTTGTTAAATCGTGCAGTTGCCATGATTGAGCGCTACTTTGATGGCGAAATCCCAGCTTTTAAACAGGGTGAGACAGATTTCGACATTCAGCTTGAAAAATTAGCGACTGACACGAAGAGACGAGTAGAGAATGCTATGGAAGATATGGAGTTTTCAGTTGCCCTCTCTTCTTTATGGCAATTTGTAAGCAGAACGAACAAGTATATCGATGAAACTCAACCATGGGTATTAGCAAAAGATGAGGAAAAAAAAGGTCGTCTTGGTAATGTTTTGGCTCATCTTGCTGAATCACTACGTCAAATGGGAATTATGTTACAACCATTTTTGACGACTACGCCTCAACAAATTTTTAATCAGCTTGGAATTGGTGAGACAAAAGATCTCCAAAGTTGGGAAAGTTTAGAGGAATTTGGACTAATTAAAGAGGGTACCAAAGTTCAAAAGGATGACCCGATTTTCCCTCGACTAGATCAAGAAGAGGAAATCAAAGCCATTAAAGATATGATGGCGCCACCTGCACCACCTAAAGAAGAGGTTCAGGTGGAAGAGGAACAGTCAGAAATTACTATTGATGACTTTATGAAAGTTGATTTAAGAGTAGCGGAGGTCATTCAAGCAGAAAGAGTTAAGAAGGCAGATAAGCTTCTTAAAATTCAATTGGATTTAGGTTTTGAAAAAAGGCAGGTAGTCTCAGGAATTGCTAAGCATTATAGTCCTGAAGATTTAATTGGAAAAAAGGTTATTTGTGTGATGAATTTAAAACCTGTGAAATTAAGAGGCGAGCTTTCACAAGGAATGATTTTAGCGGGTAGTGATGAAGACGGTGGTTTATCATTAGCTACTGTCGATTCCTCCCTTCCAAATGGATCAAAAGTAAAGTAAGAATGGAAGAGCATCCCTTTGGGGTGCTTTTCCTTCTAATATAAAGAGGAGTGTTAATCATGTTGTTTGATACCCATGTGCATCTGAACGTAGCTCAATTTGCTGATGATTATGAAGAAGTGATACAAAGAGCAAGAGCTGCAGGAGTAGAAAATATGATAGTTGTTGGTTTCGATAGGGAGACAATTCCAGCAGCTATTGAACTTGCTGAAGCCTATAATTTTATATATGCTGCTGTTGGCTGGCATCCAGTTGATGCTATTGATATGGAAGAAGAAGATCTCCTTTGGTTAGAAGAGCTGTCAAGTCATCCTAAAGTTGTCGCACTAGGAGAGATGGGTCTGGACTATCATTGGGATAAGTCTCCAAAGGACATACAGAAAGATGTTTTTCGTAAACAAATTCAACTAGCAAAAAAAGTGAAGCTTCCAATTGTTATTCATAACCGGGAAGCTACTCAAGATATTGTTGATATATTGAAAGAGGAAGATGCTTCAGAAGTTGGGGGAATCATGCACTGCTTTAGCGGCTCGGTGGAGGTAGCAGAGGAATGTGTCGACATGAATTTTATGATTTCCTTAGGTGGTCCAGTAACCTTCAAAAATGCAAAGAAGCCAAAGGAAGTAGCAGAAGCAATTCCATTAGAAAAGCTACTTATTGAGACAGATTGTCCGTTTTTGACTCCTCATCCTTATCGAGGAAAAAGAAATGAACCTAGTTATGTAAAATTAATAGCTGAAAAAATAGCAGAATTAAAAGGAATTACCTACGAAGAAGTATCTAAAATTACGACAAAAAATGCACAAAATGTTTTTAAAATCAAGTGATTTTTTTCGGATGCAATAGAAATATGACAACGTATGCATAAAAGTGTCATCATTTCTATGTATATTTTTTATATGAAAATGGGCATAATGAAAGAAGCTAGTTTTTTTCTAGCTTCTTTTTTGTATATTAAAAACATAAGATATTAGATATAGCCTTTTCTTATGTAAATGCGTTGGGTGTTGACAGGCAATCTATAAGTCTATATAATACACTGCGTACAAAGGAGGCAAGACTTTATGAAAATTTTAACAAATTTAGAGTCAGCCAAAGGCATCTTAAGAAAGCCCAAAACGATTCTAATCTTGTTAAGTTCTATAGTATTTTTTGCCTTGTTTGGGATCATTACATATGAAGCAACCAAAGCAGAAATCACAATCACAGTAGACGACAAGGAATCAATTGTTTACACACATGCAAATACAGTTGAGGATTTGTTAAACAAACTAGATATTGAATTAGGAACTTATGACGAAGTATCCCCTGAAAAGGATACGTTGATTTCAGATGGCATGGAAGTTAATTACAAGAAAGCTAAAGAAGTGACTGTAACAATCGAAGATAAATCCGACCAATACTATACAACCGCTAATACAGTTGAGGAATTTCTAAGAAAAGCTGGAATCCATATAACGGATCAAGATCGTGTGACTCCAGGCAGAAAGGCAGCTATTGAGAAAGGGCTAAATGTTCAAATTACCCCTGCGATACAGGTTACCATTCAAGAT
Source organism: Bacillaceae bacterium S4-13-56 (assembly GCA_040191315.1). Taxonomy (NCBI): domain Bacteria; kingdom Bacillati; phylum Bacillota; class Bacilli; order Caryophanales; family Bacillaceae; species Bacillaceae bacterium S4-13-56. The sequence goes on from JAWJLM010000042.1 coordinate 6,387, forward strand.
GGGGAAAACGAGCAAAAAGTATGGACGACATCTGACACAGTGAGTGCATTGCTTGAGCAGGAAAAAGTAAAACTTAGCGAATTTGACCGTATCTCGCCAGAGCTAGATTCAACTCTTAAGGAAGATGCAACCGTAAAAATTACAAGAGTTGAAAAGGTAACAGATGTAGTTGAAGAGCCGATAGACTATGTAGTAGAAAAACAAAAAGATAGTTCCTTGACTAGAGGTAAAGAAAAGGTTATTCAACAAGGTGAAAAAGGATTAGTTACTAAAACTTATGAAGTAACCCTTGAAAATGGTGTGGAAGTCGAACGAACACTAGTTGAGGAAGAAATTAAAAAAGAAAGCAAAACACAAATTGTTGCAGTGGGAACAAAGGAACCATTTATTACTGTTTCCCGTAGTGACAGTGAGTTTTCAATGGAATTGTCGATGGTTGCCACAGCTTATACGGAAAAGTGTAATGGATGTAGTGGAATTACTTCTACAGAAATTGATTTGCGTAATAAGCCAGATGCAAAAGTTGTTGCAGTTGATCCGGATGTTATACCTTTAGGTTCAAAAGTTTGGGTAGAAGGATATGGCAATGCTATAGCTGGAGATACCGGTAGAGACATTAAAGGTAATCGGATTGACTTATTTTATCATTCCTCAGTGTATAATTTTGATTATGGAATACGACGTGTAAAAGTTAAGGTTTATAAGTAAAAGCGGAGGATTTATCCTCTGCTTTTTTCCTTTTTGGTGTACACTATAAAAAAACTAAGGGTTTATTTTGGAGGATTTGAAAGTGATCAAAGAAATCATCGTTGTTGAAGGAAAAGATGATACAACAGCAGTCAAGCGAGCTGTTGGTGCGGATACGATAGAAACGAACGGTTCTGCTATCAACGAAGAAACAATAAGTCAAATACGTCATGCACAACAAAAAAGAGGAGTCATCATTTTTACAGACCCTGATTATCCCGGACAAAGAATTCGGAGTATGATTGATCAGCAAGTAAAGGGTTGTAAACATGCTTTTTTACCAAGAGAAAAAGCGATTAGTAAAAAAGGTTTAGGAATTGAACATGCTTCCGATGAAGCGATTCGAGAAGCACTAGAAACGGTGTATGAACGCATTGATCATCCCATTAATGAAGAATTTACAAAAATGGACTTAATTGATTTTGGTTTAATTGGATTTGATCAGGCTAAAGATAGAAGGAAAAGGCTAGGGAACATTCTTCATATTGGTTTTGTGAATGGAAAACAGTTAATCAAGCGTCTGAATATGTTCCAAATCTCTCGTCAAGAATTTGAAGAAGCTATGGAGACCATTTATCAGGAGGAACAAAGGGATGGATAGTGAAAGAGCAATAGGGACTCCTTCTAAAACGAAAGAAGTCCTACAAAAACACGGTTTTTCATTTAAGAAAAGTCTTGGGCAAAATTTTATTGTAGATTCAAACATCTTAGAGAATATAGTAGACAAAGCAGGGGTCCATTCGAACAGTGGTGTCATTGAGATTGGACCTGGAATCGGAGCATTAACCGAGCATCTTGCTAAAAAGGCAAAAAAGGTCCTTGCATTTGAAATAGATCAACGCTTGCTTCCCATTCTCGAGGATTCTCTAAAAGATTATCCTGTGCAAATCATTCATCAGGATATTTTAAAAGCTGATGTGCAAAAAGAAATAAATACTTATTTATCTGAATGTAAAGACTTAAAGATTGTTGCTAATTTACCTTACTACATTACTACTCCTATCTTGATGAAGTTGTTAATGGACAAGCTCCCTGTAAGTTCAATCACTGTTATGATTCAGAAGGAAGTTGCTGAGCGTATGGCCGCTAAGCCCAACACAAAAGCTTATGGCTCCCTTTCGATTGCTGTGCAGTATTATACAGAGGCTAAGGTCGTTATGACTGTTCCTAAAACTGTTTTTGTTCCGCCGCCGAATGTGGATTCTTCGATTTTGCATTTAACTTTAAGAAAGCAACCACCAGTGGAGGTTGCTGATGAAGAGCTCTTTTTTGAACTAGTTAAGGCTAGTTTTGCTCAAAGAAGAAAAACTTTAAATAATAATTTATCCAATCATTTCAAAGGAAAGTTAGAAAAGGATAAGATTCAAGAGATTTTAAAGAAAGCCCAGGTAGATCCAACAAGAAGAGGAGAATCTCTTACGATGAAGGAATTCGCAAATGTCACTAACACCCTTAAGGAGACCTTAGAACAAAATAATTAAAATATGGAACGTCTTGGTTTCCTTTTCATAGGCTAATTTAGATGGTGCTGTGGAGGAGGATCAAGATGGATTTCCAAAAAGGAGATTTGGTGACACGAAATTCCTACAAACATGATCTTTTATTTCGAGTTCAGGAAATAGGAGATGAAGGGAAGGTCTTATTATATGGTGAATTTGTGAGGTTGGAAGCTGATGCACCAATAGAAGATATTCATCGAGTGGATGAAGAACGTAGGGAGAAATGGAAGCGGGAGACCCAGGAAAAGGAGGATGTTTCCTTTCGTCTTTTCCGTCAGGATTATCAAATGATGCATGCTAAAAGAGAGCATGAAGTAATGGAGAGTAGTTCTACCTCACATTCCTATTTTCAACTTCCTTCTAAAGTTCTTCATATAGATGGAGATGCCATATATTTAAAAAAATGTATTCAATTATATCAAAGATTAGGCATTCAAATTCATGGGGTGCATGTGTCCGAAAAAGAAATGCCTCATCAAATTGGCGCTTTAATCGATAAAATAAATCCAGATATCGTAGTTATTACTGGGCACGATTCTTACTCAAAGAATAAAGGCCAAAAATCGGATTTGCGTGCTTATCGTCATTCCAAGTATTTTGTAGAAACAGTAAGAGAAGCTCGCAAAAAAGTACCTCATTTGGATCAACTTATTATCTTTGCAGGGGCCTGCCAATCTCATTTCGAATCACTTATCCGTGCAGGTGCCAACTTTGCAAGCTCTCCTTCAAGAGTTAATATACATGCCCTTGATCCTGTATATATAGCTGCAAAAATTAGCTATACGCCGTTTATGGAAAAAGTAAGGGTGTGGGATGTACTTCGAAACACTTTAACTGGCGAGAAAGGTCTTGGAGGGGTAGAAACAAGGGGATTACTACGTACGGGAATGCCATATAATAGAGAAGAAATGGATTTATAATAAGATGAGGCTTATCACCATTAGGTTTGATGATAAGCCTTATTTTTATTCTGCATGAACGGGCAGTCAACCATGAAGCAAGCTTCACCAACAAGAATGAAAAACTTAATGTTTTATTTTCATGAAGTAATACCCCCTCAAATCTCAAGTGAAACGAAAAGAATAGCGGGGGGCTAAACTTCTCATAAATGTCCGATTGGTTCAAGGGCCATAGGTTATATCCTTGGGTGCTAACAATTAGTGGGGGGCGGCCACTGATTGAAGTTTCACTTTATAGGAAATTATAACTTTAGTCGGTGGATAGTACATCAAAAAATGTCGAAATATGTCCATATATCCGCAGTTTTTGGGGAATACAATACAAAGTCTAATAAAATTTTTACATATTTTTCACAGTTTTATGAAAGAATAACAACGAGCAAAAAAAATATGTTTATTTCGTTGACAGTTGGGAAATTCGACTGTTATAATATTATGTTTTATTTGACGGTTACGGGCTGTTGTGGTATAGTATTTATAGTGAGGTGGAGCACATTGGCGAAAACGTTAGTGGAAATCAAACAAGCTCTTGACGGACAAATTGGCAAGCGATTAACCCTAAAGGCAAATGGAGGAAGACGAAAAACCATCCAACGTAGTGGTGTCTTAGCAGAAACGTATCCTTCCGTCTTTATTGTAGAATTGGATCAGAATGAAAATTCGTTTGAAAGAGTGTCTTATAGTTATGCAGATGTATTAACGGAGACAGTAGAACTTAATTTCATCGAAGAATTAAACAGAATGGTGGTTGGAGAGCAGTAAACTTTGTTTACTGCTTTTTTGTTTTATCCTTCATGAACGAGCAGTCAATGATGAAGCAAGCTTTACCAACAAGGATGAAATTTTCATGGAAGTAATACCCATCTCAATTGTTAAGCGAAACAAAAAGGTAGGTGGGATAAATTGTCCGAAAATGACTGATTGGTTCAAGGGCCTTTAGGTCATACCCTTAGGTGCTAACAATCGTTGGGGGACGGCCACTGATTGAAGTTTCACTTTATTAGACTAAAAAAAGCTAGGAATGGGGCTTTTTTGAAAGATAAAATTTGTCTAGCTCCAGCGCCCTATCGACTAGAGACGGTTCCCTCCTCTCCATCGATAAGTCAACATCGATGAAGGAGGTTCGGTTAAAAACGCGACATCCGATTACTCGGCCCACCGAAAACATTTGTCGCAACACCGAACTGACTCGCAGGATGCGAGCCCTCGTGAACCGTGTTTCCTTTATCTCGGAGGATCGTAGGCTAAAACCGCCACATCGTGTGGCAACGCCTACGTGACCCACATCCTGTGGGCCTCACCGCCTTACGTCGATGATCAAGGGCGCTTGCGCTTTTCTAATGTATGTTAAAACCTTCCTCGAGTATGTTTTAGGGAACTACAAATAATAGGAATGTCGTAAACCTTATGAATAGAGAGGAGCTGTTTTCGAATGAGCAGACGTAGAGGTGTTATGTCTCCACAGCTTAAAGAGGAAATAGCAAAAGAACTTGGTTTTTACGACACGGTACAGAAAGAAGGTTGGGGCGGAATTAAAGCCCGTGACGCCGGAAACATGGTTAAGAGAGCCATTCAAATTGCCGAAGAACAACTTGCTAATGGTGGGCAGAACCGATAAGGGGCTGCCCCCTTTTTTAATGCAGATAGGAAAGTATAAAACTTTCCTATCTGCATAAGTGCAACTAAGGCATTCGCCACAAAGGCTTGGCGAATGCCAAGTTTTCTAATAAGAAAAGTAATCATTATGCCTCGCTTCACAGAGCCACTATCTACCATGAAAATAGATTCCTAATCAAACAAGGAGTATAAATCTTGTTCATCTTTGGGAATACCTTTAATAACAATATAGCCAGGTCGAAATAAACATTGGTAGCTCCTAAAAAAGGATACTCTGCATAAGAAACGGGTTGTGACGCTATAGAAGTACCATCTATTGTGACTAGATCACGTATACAAAAGTTTTACAGGGTCTTTTTTCATACAAAAGTATAAAATTTGTCAGCTCCAGCGAAAAAGCATCATCGAGTAATCTTCGCCCCGAGTAAGGAAAGCTACTTAGAGCTAATCTGCGGGGGATGGCCACTGATTGAAGTTTCACTTTATCTCGCTCGTTTGGTCTACCTTCTTTCATCCATGTTCAAGGGCACTTCCCCTTTCGAATAGATATTGATTCGTTTCTCAATTATGATACAATAACGAACGATAGGAAATAAAAGCAGGTGACAAGATGAAAGTAATGGAGAAGGCTCCAGCTAAAATAAATCTAGGGTTAGATGTTAAATATAAACGAGATGATGGATACCATGAAGTCGAAATGGTTATGACAACGGTAGACTTGGCTGATCGGATTGAATGTACACCTTTATCACAAAATAAAACAAAAATTGTTTCTCAGCATCGATTTGTCCCCAATGATGAAAAAAACTTAGCTTATCAAGTAGCAGAAGTACTTAAGAAAAGATTTAACATCCATTCTGGAGTAGAAATAAAGATTGATAAACAAATCCCGGTAGCAGCAGGGCTAGCTGGGGGTAGTAGTGATGCTGCTGCAACACTGCGTGCCCTCAACCGTTTGTGGCAGCTTAATCTTTCTTTAGATGAGCTTGCTGCTATTGGAGCAGAAATAGGCTCAGATGTTTCTTTTTGTGTTTATGGCGGGACGGCTATTGCTAGAGGACGTGGTGAATTGATTGAACATCTTCCCACGCCACCAAGCTGCTGGGTTGTTTTGGCTAAACCTAATTTAGGTGTATCAACTCAAACTGTATATCAACAATTAAAAGTGAAAGATATTAAACATCCTGAAATAGATCAAATTGTTCAAGGGATAAGAACTGGTAACTTCGAAAGAATCTGTGATCATGTAGGTAATGTATTGGAATCGGTTACACTAAAACTTCACCCAGAAGTTGCGTTAATTAAAAAACATATGGTCATTGGTGGAGCAGAAGCAGTCCTAATGAGCGGAAGCGGGCCAACCGTTTTTGCTCTTTCACAATATGAATCTAGGGTAGAACGATTATACAATAGCCTTCGGGGATTTTGTGAGGAAGTTTTTGTTGTTCGGTTATTAGGATAACTCTTTATGGACCTCTATCCCGCATGAACGGGCAGTCGTACCCTCACCTCAAGTCTTAAGTGAAACGAAAAGAGTAGGTAGGGGATGAACTCTCATGAAAATAAAACATTGAATTTTCATCCTTGTTGGTGAAGCTTTTTTCATGGCTGGTTGCCCGTAAATGTCCGATTGGTTCAAGGGCCTTTAGTTCATACCCTTGGGTGCTAATAATCAGTGGGGACGGCCGCTGATAGATTTAAGTTTCACTTTATTGAAAAATTCCGTACAAAAGTGATATATTATAGTAAAATTATTCGGATTTTGAGGTGTGGCCATGAAAAGAAGTGGACGATTAATTGCTATGACGCACTATTTATTAGACAGGCCCCATAGTCTTGTTTCTTTACCTTATTTCTCGGAAAAGTTTCACTCGGCAAAATCCTCGATAAGTGAGGATTTAGCTATTATCGACGAAAAGTTTCAGGAAATGGGAATCGGATATTTAGAAACCATATCTGGTGCAAGAGGTGGTGTGAAATACATACCAAAGGTTCAGCAAACAGATAGTAATGAATTCGCGGAGTGGTTGTGTCAAAGATTAGAGGAACAGGAGCGGCTCCTCCCAGGTGGATATTTATTCATGAGTGATTTATTAGGTAAGCCAGATGTAGTCAAAAAGATTGGAAGACTTTTTGCTTCTCAAATGGAAGGTAAGCCTGTTGACTATGTAATGACCGTCGCTACGAAAGGGATACCATTAGCTTATGGAGTTGCGGGTTTTTTGAATGTTCCGGTGGTAATTGTACGAAGAGACCCTAAAGTTACAGAAGGCTCAACAGTGAGCATTAACTATGTTTCTGGGTCCTCCCGAAAGATTCAAACAATGGTACTTCCAAAAAGAAGTTTAAAAGAAGGTGCCAATGTTTTCATAGTCGATGACTTTATGAAGGCTGGCGGAACTATTAATGGTATGAAAAGTTTATTAAACGAATTTAACGCAACAGTTGCGGGTATTGGAGTACTTGTTGAAGCTGAAGATGAAGATGAAGATCGTGTAGTCGATGAGTACACGTCTATTCTGAAAGTGAAAAAAGTAGATGAAAAGAACCGTAGCATTGAAATGCAAAAAGGAAACTATTTTGACAAATAAATAATTTTATAGATAAAAAACAGGATTAAAATGTTCGAAAAATGGGAATAATACGGATATTTTTAAAAAAAGTTAGAAAAACTTGCAAGAATAGAAGGATTTTGTTCGTTAATTGTTGAATAGATGGTAATAAGTTCTATAGGAAAAAGGTGGTGAAACATGATGGAAGTGACTGACGTAAGATTACGCCGCGTAAGTACCGAAGGAAGAATGAGAGCGATTGCATCTATTACATTGGATCAGGAATTTGTGGTTCATGATATCCGTGTGATTGACGGAAACAACGGGTTATTTGTAGCAATGCCAAGTAAAAGGACTCCTGACGGGGAATTTAGGGATATTGCGCACCCAATTAATTCAACCACTCGTGCCAAAATTCAAGATGCAGTTCTAGAGGAATATCACCGTGCAGGCGAGGTAGAAGAGGTAACTTACGAAGAAGCAGGTGCTTCGTAGGATTCACCGAACAACAGCAGGAGTCTAATCTAATGAGGTTAGGCTTCTTTTATTTGTTTTTTGGTAGTCGTTTTTTGTTTTCCCTCATCAACTATCATCTTCCCTCTTAAACTCACCTTATGTATATTTTACAAGTTTCTTAATGTTGAAAAGAATTGTATTTTAAGATATATTCGTAATGGACTAAATGGACGGAGGGAACTTATGATCAATCGATTTGCGGTGGTTTTGGCTGCTGGACAAGGCACTAGAATGAAATCAAAACTATATAAAGTGCTCCATCCTGTTTGTGGGAAGCCAATGGTGGAGCATGTAGTTGACCAATTAAGATTATCTCAGTTTACTGAAATTGTAACAGTAGTGGGCTTTGGGGCTGAAAAGGTAAAAGAACAACTTGGAGGCAAAAGTCAATTTGTCATTCAAGAACAACAGCTAGGAACAGGTCACGCTGTTCAAATGGCTGCACCTTTAATCAAGGATAAACAAGGAACAACTATCGTTATTTGTGGGGATACACCACTTCTTACAGCAGAAACTTTAAATTCCTTGTTGCAGCATCACGAGGAGTCAAAAGCTAAGGCGACAGTATTAACCGCTTGTGTTGAGGATCCGACAGGCTACGGAAGAATTATTAGAGATGAAAACGGACTTGTTGAGCGGATTGTCGAACAAAAAGACGCCTCAGAACAGGAACAAAGCATTCAAGAAATTAATACTGGAACCTATTGTTTTGATAATGAAGCTCTGTTCTCTGCCTTAGAGAAGGTATCTAATGATAATGCTCAAGGTGAATACTATTTACCTGATGTTATGGGAATATTAAGAAGACAAAACGAAATTATTAGTGCCTATCAAACCCCTCATTTTGAAGAAACCATAGGAGTGAATGATCGAGTTGCCTTATCAGAAGCAGAACGAATCATGCGCCGACGGATTAATCGTAAACATATGAAAAATGGAGTTACCATTCTAGATCCAGAAAATACTTATATCGATAGTGATGTGCAAATAGGCCGTGATACGATCGTCCATCCAGGTACTATAATAAAAGGAAATACGGTGATTGGGGAAGATGTAGAGATCGGACCTCACTCTGAAATTCGTGATTGTCAAATAGGAAATGGAACAGTGATTAAGCAAAGTGTTGCTCATGATAGTCAAATTGGGGAGCGGGTACAGATAGGGCCGTTTGCCCATATTAGACTAGAAACTTCCATTGAAGACCAAGCTAGAATTGGAAATTTTGTTGAAATGAAAAAAACAGCATTTGGTAAGGGCTCTAAAGCCTCCCATTTAAGCTATATTGGTGATGCTGAAATAGGAGAATCAGTTAACTTAGGTTGTGGTTCTATTACGGTTAATTATGATGGAAAAAATAAATATAAGACAGTGGTAGAGGACCATGCATTTATTGGGTGTAATGCAAATTTAGTAGCACCAGTGATTATTGGAAAAGGTGCCTTTGTTGCAGCTGGGTCGACAATTAATAAAAATGTACCAGCAGAGGCTTTATCTATTGCTAGAGCGCGTCAAACAAATAAAGAAGGTTATGCAGCTAAGATTCAGCAAAAGAAAAAAGATTAATGGAGGTTTCCAACATGTCTCATCGGTATGAAGATCAATCCTTAAAAGTATTTTCTTTGAATTCAAATCCATCTCTAGCTAAAGAAATTGCAGAGCGCATAGGTGTAGAATTGGGAAAATGTTCTGTTTCTCATTTCAGTGACGGAGAAATCCAAATTAATATTGAGGAAAGTATTCGTGGTTGTGATGTTTATGTAGTTCAATCTACTAGTGCTCCAGTAAATCAGCATATTATGGAACTTTTAATTATGATCGATGCTTTGAAGAGAGCATCTGCAAAATCGATTAACATTGTTATCCCTTATTATGGCTATGCTCGACAGGATAGAAAAGCTAGAGCGCGAGAGCCAATTACATCTAAGCTTGTAGCTAATTTAATTGAAACAGCAGGAGCTACTCGAGTCATTATGTTAGATCTTCATGCTCCACAAATTCAAGGGTTCTTTGATATTCCTAATGACCATTTGTTAGGAGTACCTATTTTATCGGATTATTTTCAAGGAAAGAATATGGAGGAAATCGTTATTGTCTCTCCTGACCATGGTGGAGTAACTAGAGCTAGAAAAATGGCGGATCGATTAAAAGCACCAATTGCTATTATTGATAAACGTCGTCCTAAACCAAATGTAGCAGAAGTGATGAACATTGTAGGAAATATCGAAGGAAAAACAGCTATTATTATTGATGATATCATTGATACAGCTGGTACTATTACTCTTGCAGCTAATGCCTTAGTGGAAAACGGGGCTACTGAGGTTTATGCGGCTTGCACACATCCAGTGCTATCGGGACCTGCCATAGAACGGATCAATAATTCCAAAATTAAAGAACTAGTGATTACGAACACGATTCCATTGCCAGAGGAAAAGCAGAGTGATAAAATCACAGTTCTTTCAGTTGCACCTCTCATTAGTGAAGCAATTATTCGTGTACATGAACGGCAGTCCATTAGTATCCTCTTTGACTAAAAAATATAAAAAAACTTGAAACGACAGCTTAATTGATCTGTCGTTTTTTCATTTTCCTATATTTCTTTTTAATACATGTTTAAGGACTGTCCAATTAGGGAAAATTTAACTACTAGAGGTACATTAAGAAGAAGGGGTGATGAAAAATGGGAGCCACATTAAAGGCTAGTAAACGTGAAAATTTTAGCAAATCCTATACAAAGGAACTGAGATCAGAAGGAGACATTCCAGCTATTGTATATGGTTATAGTCAAAAACCTCAAGCAGTACAAGTGAGTAGCATTGATTTACTTAAAACACTTAGAGATGAAGGTAGAAATGCAATAATATCTTTAACCATTGAAAACGGCCAAAAAGTAGATGTAATGCTGCAGGATTACCAAGCAGACCCTATAAAGAATGAGGTTTTACATGCGGATTTTTATGCAGTTAATTTAGATGAAGAAAGAGATGTAGAAGTTGCTATCCATTTGAATGGAGAAGCACAAGGAGTAAAAGATGGCGGAATCTTGCAACAACCACTTCACCATTTAAACATTCGGGCAAAACCTAATGATATCCCCGAACAAATTACAGTTGATATTGATCAACTTGAAGTTGGAGATAGTATCATGGTTGGGGATCTAAAAGGTTCTAAAAATTATGAGATCGTCGATGCTGATGATAATACTATTGTTACAATATTACCTCCACAAGTCGAAGAGGTTGTGGAATCTGGTGAACAGCAGGAAGAGCAACCAGAAGACTCAGAAGAAACCCCTGAAGATGAAAAGGGGGAAGAGGAATCCTCCTCTTAAAGAAATAGGGAGCGCTGAACTTCAGTGCTCCCTATTTTTACATTTGGTAAAAGTCATGTAAAATAGAAAAAGCAAATGATTGGTTGAAAGGAAGTTAAGAATGAAGTGTATTGTTGGTTTGGGTAATCCTGGAAGAAAATATGAAAGTACGCGGCATAACATTGGTTTTCTAGTAATTGATGAATTACTTAGAAGGAATGGATGGGCGTTAGATAAACATAAATTCAATGGGGATTATACTGTGGAAAATCTGCATGGGGAAAAAATTCTCTTATTAAAACCTCAGACCTACATGAATTTGTCTGGTGAATCCATTAGACCTATGATGGATTTTTATCAAATAGAGCCGCAAGATATTACGATCATCTATGATGATTTAGATTTACCTCCCGGAAAAATTCGCTTGAGACAAAAAGGTGGTCACGGAGGTCATAATGGCATTCGATCAACCATTGATCACTTAGGTACAAAAGAGTTTAATCGTATTCGAATTGGGATAGGTAGACCTACACCTCCTATGCCTGTAACTGACCATGTATTAGGTCAATTTTTCAAGGAAGAAGTGGATGAGATTCTACATAGCATTAAGAATGCAGCTGATGCCTGTGAGTCTTGGGCTCAAAAACCTTTTATTGAAGTTATGAATGATTATAATTAAACATAAGGTTAAAGTATATTCTCCTCCAAGGAAGGAAAAACTTTGGATAATGATTAATTTTAGGAGGAGAAGCATGGCTATTATCTATCAATGTAGACATTGTAATCAACAATTAGGATCAATGGACGAGGAAGTAGTAGATACCTCAACACTGGGTATAAATTCACTATCTCATGAAGAAAGAAAAACTATGATCCAATATAAGGATAATGGAGATGTCCATATACAAGTAATCTGTGAGAATTGTCAGGAGGCACTTGATCGTAATCCTGATTTTCATGAGCTTGATACTTTTATTCAATAAGTGAATCAACTAACTTAAAATAGAAAAAATAGGCTTTGGTTGTAAACCAAAGCATTTTTCACTTGGCAGATAGGAAAGTATAAACTTTCCTATCTGTATAAGGACAGCTAAGGCAAGGGTTTCCACTCAAGAGTATAGGGCTTCTAAGAAAGCAAGATTCGCTTTCAAGAATCCCTTTAACGAATGCCAAGTTTTCAAAAAAACCAAGGTGTTCTTTTTAGGTTGCAATATAGGGGGAGCTACAATGGAGTCATTAAAAAAATTCATGAAGCAACAAAGGGATCTTACTTCTGTTTTTTCTGGAATTGAATCTGGTTTACAAGAACAATTAGTATCTGGGCTTTCTGGTTCAGCAAGAAATACCTTTATAAAAGTACTAGAAGAGGCAACAAATCGACCCATTTTATTAATAACACATCAACTTATGCATGCACAAAAAATATATGATGATTTAGTAGAAATGAGCAAGGAAAAAGAGCGTCCGCCCGTATTCCTTTATCCAGTAAATGAACTTATCTCTTCAGAGATCGCAGTTGCTTCACCTGAATTAAAAAGTGAACGAATTGCAACATTAATGGACTGGACACAGCGGGAATCCGGGATTCTAATAGCGCCAATAGCCGCACTAAAACGCTTTTTACCACCGAAAGAGTATTGGAATACACATAGGCTAATCTTTCAAGTAGGGCAAATTGTCAATTTAGATGAACAGTTAAAGTTGTTAATTGAAATGGGTTATCACCGGGTTGATATGGTTAATACTCCGGGAGAATTTGCATTGCGCGGGGGAATTTTAGATATCTATTCTATTACAAATGAGCATCCTGTTCGTATTGAATTCTTTGATGATGAAGTAGATTCCATTCGACATTTTAATCCAGAATCCCAACGCTCCTTACAGCAAGAAAAGGAAATCATTATAGGTCCTGCTACAGAATTATTGTTAACAGAGGAAGATTACACAAGAGCTAAGGATCGTTTAGAAGACGCATTGGCCCATACATTAAAAAAGACCCAGAACAAAGAACAAAAGGAACGACTGACAGAAAATATAGAATACGATTTAGATCGTTTGGGGCAAGCGGAACGTTTTCAGGAAATGCACAAGTATATTTCTTTATTCTATGAAAATCCTAGCAGTTTACTAGATTATTTACCCAAAAATGGAGTTATTGTTTTTGATGAGACAAACCGTATACAGGAAACGGCTCAACAGTTAGATAAAGAGGAAGCAGAATGGCATGGAAGTCTTTTAGAAGCGGGACAAATAGTGAGAGATATCAACATATCCTATGATTGGTTAGAGACCTGGGGGAAAATGAACCGCCAGCGAGTTTACATGTCTGTTTTTCTACGCCATATAGCAAATACCCAGCCACAAAATATAGTAAATGTCTCTTGTCGAGCGATGCAACAGTTTCATGGACAGATGAATGTTTTACAAAATGAAATGAAACGTTGGGAAAAAGGGGGCTTCTCTGTTTTGTTTTTGGCTCCAAATGAGGAGCGGGCGGAGAAAATACAATCTGTACTAGAGGATTATGGGATGAAGGTTCATATCACCAACGGCGAACCTACTTTCCCATTAAAAACTCCAACTATTCAAATTGGACGATTGGAAAGTGGATATGAGCTTCCTATGCATAAACTTGCTGTGATTACGGAGCAAGAGCTTTTCAAAAAACAATCTCAACGCAAAGTTAGAAAAAAGAAAATTTCAAATGCAGAAAGAATTAAAAGCTACCAAGAGCTGAAAGTTGGAGATTATGTTGTCCATACAGATCATGGAATAGGTCGTTATGTAGGCATTGAAACTCTTGAAATCAAAGGTAATCATAAGGATTATATGCTTATTAAATACTCTGGAAATGACAAATTATATGTTCCTATTGACCAAATCGATCTAGTACAAAAGTACGTTGGTTCAGAAGGCAAGGAACCAAAGCTGTACAAGCTGGGTGGGTCTGAATGGAAAAAGGTAAAACGCAAAGTACAATCCTCTGTAGAAGATATAGCTGATGATTTAATCAAGCTTTATGCTGAACGTGAGGCTTCGAGAGGATATGCCTTTTCGAAGGATACAGAAATGCAAAGGGAATTTGAGGCCTCATTCCCTTATCAAGAAACAGAGGATCAAATCCGTTGTATCGAAGAAATAAAGAGGGATATGGAAAGAATCCGTCCAATGGATCGTTTGCTTTGTGGAGATGTTGGGTATGGAAAAACTGAGGTTGCTATTCGAGCTGCGTTTAAAGCAGTTGCGGATGGCAAACAAGTTGCCATATTGGTCCCTACAACCATTTTGGCGCAGCAACATTATCAAACCATAAGAGAAAGATTTCAAAACTTCGCGGTCAATATAGGTGTTCTTAGTCGCTTTCAAACTAAAAAGCGGCAGAAAGAAACCACGGATCTACTGAAAAAAGGCCTTGTTGATATAGTTGTGGGAACTCACCGACTCCTGTCAAAGGACGTTGTTTTTCGGGATTTAGGTTTGCTTATTGTGGATGAAGAGCAGCGGTTTGGTGTGAAACATAAAGAGAAAATCAAGCAGTTAAAGACAAATGTAGACGTATTAACACTAACGGCTACACCAATCCCAAGAACTCTTCACATGTCCATGCTAGGAGTAAGAGATTTATCGGTTATTGAAACACCACCTGAGAATCGCTTTCCGATACAAACCTACGTTATGGAATATAATCATATGTTAATTCGAGAAGCCATCGAAAGAGAGTTATCAAGAGGCGGCCAAGTCTTTTTCTTATATAATCGGGTGGAAAATATTGATAGAATGTCCCAAGAAATTTCCTCTTTAGTTGAAGAGGCCAGAGTACAGTATGCTCATGGACAAATGAATGAGAATGAATTAGAAAATGTCATGGTTTCTTTTTTAGAAGGTGAATTTGACGTTCTTGTAAGCACAACGATTATTGAAACAGGGGTAGATATTCCTAATGTGAATACTCTCATTGTCTATGATGCAGACAAGATGGGATTAAGTCAACTTTACCAATTGAGGGGTCGAGTAGGAAGGTCTAATCGAGTAGCTTTTGCTTACTTTACTTACCAAAAAGATAAGGTGCTTACAGAAGTTGCAGAAAAAAGGTTGGAAGCAATCAAAGAGTTTACCGAGTTGGGTTCTGGTTTCAAAATTGCCATGAGAGATTTATCCATTCGTGGTGCAGGGAATTTGTTAGGTGCACAACAACATGGTTTCATTGATTCCGTTGGATTTGATATGTATTCTCAAATGCTATCTGAGGCTATTGAAGCAAGGAAAGAAGGTAAATTACCACAAGAAGTCAAGGCTGTGGATGTTGAGCTTACATTAGATGTGGATGCCTATATTCCTGATACCTATATTCAGGATGAACGACAAAAAATAGATATGTACAAAAGGATTCGTGCCATAGAAGACGAACAAGATATTCAGGATATTCGAGATGAATTAATGGATCGTTTTGGTGATTATCCAGAGGAAGTTGAGAACCTTTTAACCATTGCAAAATTAAAAATGAAGGCTAAAAAAGAAAGGATTCAATCCATTTCCGAAAACCAGAAGAAAATAGAGTTGCTTATGGATGAAAAAGGGAGTCAAGAGATTGATGGTTCTAAATTATTTGCATTAGCCAGCACATATGGCAGAAAGGTACAGCTTGGCACGGATGGAAACCTGTTAAAAGTGGAGTTCAAATGGGACAAAGAAAGCTTTCCCCAAAGATATGAACAAGCTTGTGATTTTATAGAAAAATTAAGCGAGGTGAAGAGGGATCTTGCCCAGTAGATGCGGTTAGGTTACTTGTATTTTTATGAATAAAAACATGGAAATATGAACAAAATTATTATTGTAATAAAATATTCTAACTCAACCAGAACATGGATGTAAAAAAGAAATCTCTCCCTTTTTTGCATATTTCATGTGACTGAGTTAGATACTAAACGCATCTGCTGGTGATATCTGTTTATGTAGGAATGTTTGACAGATTCATCATTGTATGATCATCAAACGAAAGTGAGGCTTTAATATGAAAGCAACAGGTATCGTACGAAGAATTGATGATTTAGGTCGAGTGGTTATCCCTAAAGAAATTAGAAGAACCCTTCGTATACGTGAAGGAGACCCTCTAGAAATCTTTGTTGATCGTGAAGGAGAAGTCATATTAAAGAAATACTCTCCGATTAGTGAATTGGGAGATTTTGCAAAAGAATATGCAGAAGCATTGTTTGATTCTCTTGGTTACCCTGTTTTAATTAGTGACCGCGATGAATTCATCGCAGTAGCTGGTACATCAAAAAAAGATTACTTAAATAAAAATATAGGTCCTAAAATTGAAAAGGCGATGGAAAATCGAATGATTTCAGTCGATAGTGAAGAATCCAACATCGAAATCGTTGAAGGCAATGAAGAAGCGATTTCTTCCATCATTGTGGGTCCTATCATCGCTAATGGAGATCCGATTGGATGTGTAGCATTAATTTCTAAAGAGGGAAAATCACTTAGTAATGTTGAAAAGAAGGCTGTTGAGACGGCAGCAAGCTTTTTAGCGAAACAAATGGAATAACGAAAGAAAAGGGTGCCGTGTTAGGCTCCCTTTTCTATTTATAAAATATGTCTAGCTCCAGCGAAAAAGCATCATCAAGTAATCTTCAAAGTTTTTGCCCCGAGTAAGGAAAGCTACATAGAGCTACTTCACAGAAACAAGTGCTTTTCTTGTTTCGAAGGGCGCTTACGCTTTTCTTAACAGATAAGAAAGTATAAAATTTGTCTAGCTCCAGCGCTCTATCGACTAGAGTCGGTTCCCTCCTCTCCATCGATAAGTCAACATCGATTCACTTCGTGAACCGTGTTTCCTTTATCTCGCTCGATGAGGTCCACCGCCTTACGTCGATGATCAAGGGCGCTTGCGCTTTTCTTATGATAAGATAAAACAGAATTTTAATTTGCTTAATATAAAGAAGGTTTAATGCATGGCTGATGATTCAAGGAAATTATTTCACGGGGCGGTTATATTAGCTATAGCAGGTCTTATAAGTAAGGTCTTAAGTGTCGGCTATCGAGTTCCATTGCAAAATATTACGGGAGATGTTGGTTTTTATATCTATCAACAGGTCTATCCCATGATAGGTATCATATCGATGCTTGCTTTATATGGTTTTCCAGTAGCAATTTCTAGATATATAACCCTCTCTACAGAAGAAAAAAAGGGAGGGAATGACTTATTTCCAATCTTTCTTGTTTTATCGTTTTTATCGATACCTTTATTTGCGTTCGTATATTTCGAATCAGATGTAATCGCTCAGTGGATGGGAGATTCTAATCTGTCCTTACCAATAAGAGTAGGATCTTTTTCGATTCTTTTACTCCCTTTCACATCCATAGTAAGAGGTTATTTTCAAGGGATGGGTGATATGAAGCCTACCGCCTATTCTCAGCTAATTGAACAGTTTGTTCGAGTCAGTTTTATAATAATAGTCACCTATGTCTTAATGAAAAGAGGAATGGAACTTTATGTAGTTGGAGCGGGGGCAGCACTTGGGTCGTTTTTTGGAGGAGCAGCTGCCATCATCTTTTTGTTGATAGCGGTAAGGAAAAAGATGAAGGGAAAAGCATTTCTTTTTAGAAAAACTAAAACTTCATTGTTTTTACTAGTAAAGATTATTTTAATTTATGGTATCTATAGTAGTCTAAATCATATGGTCCTCCTTCTATTTCAATTTGTTGATGCTTTTACTGTACTTCCTTCACTAAAGGTATATGGGTTCAATCTTGAGGAGGCGAGAATTTGGAAAGGGATATATGATCGTTCTTATCCTTTGCTTCAAGTGGGAACGGTAGTTGGATCATCTATTGGTCTAGCCTTAGTTCCTACAGTTTCGGCCCACTTTCGTCATAAGGAAAAAGAAAAACTTGCGAATCAATTTTCCAGTACTCTAAAGCTAGGTTTCATTTTTGGAGCGGGAGCTAGTGGGGGCCTTATCTTTATTATGCCTTACGTAAACCAAATGCTTTTTGAGACAACCGATGGAACGAATGCATTGCAAATTATGGGTCTTGTTATACTATTTCAAACATTGACGTTAACCATGTCTTCCGTATTATATGGGATTGGAAAAATGAGAGGGTCGGCCTTTCTTGTGTTGGGAAGTATACCTTTCAAGATTATATTAAACATGATCTTTATTCCGCTCATTGGAATTATGGGGGCATCTTTAGCTACTGTTATCGTATCCTTTTTACTTTTTGTAGGGCACAGCATCCTAATTTTCAAAGAGTTGGGGAGACCTAAAAGAAAGTTTCCTGTCTTTGGTATCGGCGTTGCACTACTCACTATGGTCTCTTTTTTGCTTTTCATTCAATGGACATTACCTGATGTAATCAGCCGTGGTCAGGCTACCCTAGTGGCCATCACTCTTACTTTGTTTGGAGGAGCTCTTTACTATATGATGTTGGTTAGACTTCATTGCTTTACAAACGAAGAATTAAATCATCTGCCTAGAGGACTTAAAGGAGGAAAAAATAAATGAATGCCATCCATGTTGTTGGGTTGGGAGCGGGAGATATCGAACAGCTGCCTGTCGGAATATACCGCAAGTTAACTTCATCTAAGCATGTTATTTATACTCGCACCCATGACCATCCTGTAATCGAAGACTTGAAAAAAGAAGGATTGGAATTCTATTCCTTTGATTCAATTTATGAACAAAATGATCAATTTCAAGAGGTATATGAGCAAATCGCTTCATTTTTATTGGAAAAGGCGAGTGAACAGGAGATCATCTATGCTGTTCCTGGACATCCAATGTTAGCCGAGCAAACCACACAACTGCTTTTACATAACTCAAAAGGAATTGCTGTCCATATCGAGGGTGGTCAAAGTTACCTGGATGCCCTTTTCACCTCATTAAAAATAGATCCAATAGAAGGCTTTCAATTTGTGGATGGGACAAGTTTTCAAAGAAGGGACATAAACTACAGGCATCATCTTGTGTTCTGTCAGGTTTACGATCAAATGATTGCCTCTGAAATAAAACTTGAACTTATGGAAGATCTCCCAGAAGATTATCCTGTCACGGTTATTACAGCTGCTGGATCCACTCAGGAAACTATCAAAACGATTCCGCTGTATGAGCTGGATCGAACAGTAACACTAAATAACCTAACAAGTCTTTATGTTGCTCCTGTTCCAGAAGAACTTTTACATCATCGTTTCGAGACATTAAAAGAGGTCATTGCCACTTTAAGAGGACCTAATGGATGCCCTTGGGATAAAAAACAAACCCACGAGTCTTTGCGGCCCTATTTAATTGAAGAGGCCTATGAATTTATTCAAGCGGTGGACCAAGAAGATGATGATGGCATGATTGAGGAGTTAGGTGATGTTTTGCTACAGGTTATGCTTCACAGTCAAATTGGGCAGGACGAAGGCTATTTTCAAATAGAAGATGTAATTCGATCGATTACGGAGAAAATGATCAGAAGACACCCACATGTATTTGGTGATGAAACTGTACAGGATGCAGATGAGGTACTTGGAAAATGGGAAGATATTAAGGCAGAGGAAAAGGGTGAAAAAAAAGAATCATCCATTCTTGATGGGATTTCAGAGAGTTTTCCTGCCTTATTTCGTGCCATAGAAATTCAAAAAAAAGCAGCGAAGGTAGGGTTTGATTGGGAGCATGCAGAACCAATGTGGGATAAGGTTGAAGAAGAGATAAACGAATGGAAGAGTAGTTTGGTACATGAGTCTGAGTCCTCTCAAGAACTAGAGCTTGGGGATATACTATTTGCAATTGTGAATCTCGCAAGATACTATAAAATCAATCCGGAAATCGCGTTACAGAGAACTAACCATAAGTTCATCTCTCGTTTTTCCTTTATGGAAAACGCAATTAAGAGCGATAACAAGTCCATTTCAGACCTCTCTTTGGAGGAGTTAGATGGTTATTGGGAAAAAGCAAAAATGCAGGAATAAGTTTAAAAAGAAAGAAGTGAAAAGGGACGATGAGGCTCGATAAATTTTTAAAAGTATCACGACTTATTAAACGAAGAACGCTTGCAAAAGAAGTAGCGGATCAAGGAAGAATTCAGGTAAATGGCAGCGTAGCTAAAGCGTCAACGGATGTTGTTGTGGGGGATCAATTGGTTATCCGTTTCGGGCAAAAGTTTGTAACAATAGAAGTACTACAAGTAAAAGAAGCGGTGAGGAAAGAGGAAGCGCAAGATTTATATAAAGTACTTAAGGAAGAAGAAGTTCAATAGAGCTTCTTCTTTTTCTTTTCACTGTTTAGCTTTAGCAAAAAACCTTCATCGAGTAATCTTCTAAGTTTTTGCCCCGAGTAAACGCAGGAAGGAAAGCTACATAGAGCTATTTAGCAGAAAACAAGTGAATTTCTTGTTTCAAAGGTCGCTTACACTATTTCTTGTTTTCGTGTTCTAGTCTTGTCCTAGAGTGCATAGTATGTGGTAAGGACAAGGAGGGTATAAAGAATGAATCGATATGAAAATGAATTAGGAACGCGTAGTAGCAATGTGACGAATGTGGAACACACGGTAAAAATGACGCAGAGAAGACATCTTGAAATTACCGGAGTAAAGGATGTGGATAGCTTCGATAACGAGGAATTCCTTCTTCAAACTGTTATGGGATATATCGTTATTCGAGGTGAAAATCTACAGATGAAAAATTTAGATGTTACACAAGGAGTGGTCTCTATTAAAGGAAGAATTGATGAGATTAACTACTTGGATGATGAACATGGGGAGAAAGCTAAAGGATTGTTTAGCAAGCTTTTTAAATGAGTTTAGACACCCAATTTCTTACGATGTTGATGATGATCGCAGGTGGCGTCTATATTGGGATGGCATTGGATTCTTATCGAGAATTTGAAAAACTAATAAAAGGGCGCCACCTGCTCACGATAATTTATGAAATATTATTCTGGATTCTTCAGGGAATGATCCTATTTTATCTCCTCTTTATTGTAAATTATGGAGAATTGCGTCTATATATTTTTCTTGCCCTGTTGTGTGGCTTTGCAGCTTATCAGGCATTACTGAAAGAGAAGTACCTATTTATCTTTCATAAAGTGATCCATTTTGTACAAAAATGTATTCAGTTATGTCAAAAATTCATTCATTTCTTTATCATTCAACCGGTAAGGACATGTTATAAATGGATTAAAGCCCTATTCCTGTGGCTTATTTCCTCCCTATTGGCACTTCTATATCTAGTTTTTAAAATATTGGCCTGGCCGATACGCCTTATCGGTTCCCTTCTTTGGGCTATAACTCCAAATAGTTTTAAAAAATCGTTCCAACAATTTGCAGGAATTTATGGTAAAACAAAGAATACAGTATATAATTGGTGGACGAACTGGAGGAACAGGAGGTGACCCAAGAATGGGTATAGGTAGAAGGTCACAAGTGACTAAACTTGAATCGCCATATATGAAGGAATACGACGTCTATTTAGAAAGACGTTCAAAAAAGCGAAAGCGACTTTTTCGTAGATTAGCTCTGTTTGGTATTGTTGCATTTATCATGGCTTCTTCTTTAACATCTTATCACTTTAATCAACGAGCATTAAAAAAAGAAAAAGTTGGTGAGTTAATAGAGCTTCAAAAAGAGAAAGAT
Source organism: Bacillaceae bacterium S4-13-56 (assembly GCA_040191315.1). Lineage (NCBI taxonomy): Bacteria > Bacillati > Bacillota > Bacilli > Caryophanales > Bacillaceae > Bacillaceae bacterium S4-13-56. The sequence continues at coordinate 28,204 of JAWJLM010000042.1, forward strand.
CAAATAGTGGACAAGCAAAAGGACTTAAGAGAAGAAATTAAACTGTTACAAGATGAGGATTACGTCCTCCAAATTGCCCGTAGGGATTATTTCTTTTCTAAAGAAGGTGAAGTTATTTTCAAACTTCCAGATGAAGACCCATCTTATTGACACCTTTTTTTGACCTTAGCTATAATATAGTAATAAATGAAATTCTTCATACTATCAGAATTTATAACTTTAATCGGTTGATAGTATAAGTAAAACTAAGGCTTTCGCCATTAGGATTTGCACTCTAGGGTATAGGGCTTCTAAGATAGCAAAATACGCTTTCAAGAATCCCTTTAACGATAAGCCGAGTTTTTCCAAAAATTTAAGGAGGAGCCATTTTTATATGTCAATCGAAGTAGGCAGCAAGTTGCAGGGAAAGGTTACTGGAATCACTAACTTTGGTGCTTTTATAGAGTTGCCTGGCGGGGTCACTGGTTTGGTTCATATTAGTGAAGTTGCTGACAATTATGTAAAAGACATTAATGAGCACTTGTCTGTAGGGGATCAAGTGGAAGTGAAAGTCATTAATGTTGAAAAAGATGGAAAGATCGGGCTTTCCATTAAAAAGGCAAAAGAAAATTACGGACGTCGTAACCAGAAGCCATTCAAAGAAAAGGATCGTGAGGAATCCTTTGAACAAAAAATCTCTCGCTTTTTAAAGGATAGTGAAGATCGTTTAACATCCTTAAAAAAACACACGGAGTCAAAACGTGGAGGAAGAGGAGCGAGAAGAGGATAGCTTGCTGTCTAAATAATCATTTAACATATAATTGTAAAAAAGCACCCATCACGGGTGCTTTTTTACATATAAAAATAAAAATAAAAATGTGGATGACCCGTACGGGATTCGAACCCGTGTTACCGCCGTGAAAGGGCGGTGTCTTAACCGCTTGACCAACGGGCCATGTCCTAAAAATGGTAGCGGCGGAGGGGATCGAACCCCCGACCTCACGGGTATGAACCGTACGCTCTAGCCAGCTGAGCCACACCGCCAATATGAAAGACACAAAAAATATATTACAATAGGTGCGAAAAACTGTCAATATATATTTTTCACTTCAAACATTCGACGGATAGTACACATTTTCACAATAACCATACAAAAAATATGTTAATCCAACAAATTGTAAAAAAAAATAGGACCATAGTGACGAAAAGTTATTCATATCACGGAAACAAGTCGAACACTTTTAATGGGTTGTCCACTTGTTTTGACAAAAAAAAGACTCTTTCTATGTTTAAATGTGGAGAAAGAGGAGTGGTTCTAATATGACAGAGTATGTAAAGCCCGTGGAAGGACAGCCCTGGAAGGAACGAACAATTATTCAAAAAACTAGGTGGATGAATAAAATAGAAAGTACTTCTAGGGTGCTTTTAATTGAAAAAGGTTGGTTACTTTATGTTATCGGGTTTTTGTTGGGAAGAGCCTTGATATTAACAAGTATTTCTCCCTTCGCCATTGCATTCTTAGCTTCTGTTTGGCTGATACGAAAAGAAAAGGTAGGACTTACCTTTATCTTTACCGTATTAGGGGGGTTGTCGATCGGGTTTGATCAAGCTATTTGGATTGGCGGATCTCTTTTTATGATGTTACTTTCCATTTATTTTGTTCGGAATCTACCTATAAAGCAGAAGCATTTACCGGTGCTTGCCTTTATTTCTTCAGCTTCCGTCCGAGGCTTGTGGAATTATTATGGAAATCATATGACTGGATATGATTGGATCCTAACTGTTGCGGAAGCAACACTAAGTTTTGTCCTTGTTCTTATCTTTATGCAAAGTATTCCTTTATTATCACCAAAACGTTACCGAAAAACATTAAAAAATGAAGAGATTGTTAGTATCATTATTTTGCTTGCATCTGTTTTAACCGGATTGATTGGATGGTCTGTAATGGACGCTTCTATTGAACAAGTAGCTTCTCGATACCTTGTGTTGCTGTTTAGCTTAATTGGAGGGGCAGCTATAGGATCAACGGTTGGTGTCGTTGCTGGTTTGATTTTAAGTTTATCGAATGTTGCAACTTTATATCAGATGAGTTTACTTGCATTCTCTGGTCTGCTTGGTGGGTTGTTAAAAGAAGGAAAGAAAATCGGGGTTGGAATAGGTTTGCTTGTTGGAACCCTACTTATAGGGGTCTATGGAGATGGGGGTACTCATCATATTGGGACTTCAATGCTAGAATCCCTCTTTGCCGTTCTCATTTTTCTTTTAACACCCCATGAATTAATTAAAAAAATGGCGAGGTATATTCCAGGAACAGCAGAGCATTCAAAGGAGCAAGAACAATATATCCAAAAAATACGAGATGTCACAGCTAATCGTGTGGAACAATTCTCTGATGTATTTAATGCCCTATCTAAAAGTTTTACAATAGAAGACCCTTCCTTAAACCAAGAAACTATTGAGCGGGAAAAGGATTATTTTTTAAGTAATGTTACGGAAAAGACCTGTCAATCTTGTTTTATGAAGGAAGCTTGCTGGACCCGTAAATTTGAGACGACCTATGGTTATATGTCGGAGATTATGGAAAGTTTAGAAGAGGGGACCTTAGGTAACCAAAGAAAGCTGATGCGTGAATTCGAACGCCATTGTGTAAAGCCAGATAAGGTCATAGAAACCATGAAGCATGAGATGTCTTTTTACCAAGCTAATAAAAAACTTAAAAAACAAGTGTTAGAAAGTCGAAAGTTTGTTGCTGAACAGTTAAGAGGGGTTTCGGAGGTCATGGAGGGATTTGCTAAAGAAATTGTTAAGGAACGGAAAAACCATGAGGTTCAAGAAGCGGAAATTTTAAGAGTTTTGAATGATGCAGGAATCGAGCTTGAACAATTAGATATTTTCAGTCTAGATCCTGGGAATGTCGACATAGAAATGGTTGTTAGCTTTTATGAATATCACGGAGAGGGAAAAAAGGTCATTGCCCCTATGCTATCTGACATATTAGACGAAATGATTATACTTAAGAATGAAGAAATTGCACCTTTCCAAGGGGGGGACAGCCATCTATCCTTTGGTTCTGCGAAGGCTTATACAGTGGATACGGGGGTCTCTCACGCTGCTAAAAATGGAGGCTTTATCTCTGGTGATAGTTATACCACTATGGAACTGGGTGCGGGGAAATATGCTGTAGCCATTAGCGATGGGATGGGAAATGGGAAAAGAGCTCATGAGGAAAGTATGGAAACCTTATATCTCCTGCAACGCATCTTACATTCTGGCATTGAAGAAAAAATGGCGATTAAATCGATTAACTCTATTCTTTCTTTACGAACAACGGATGAAATTTTTTCAACTTTAGATTTGGCAGTAATAGATTTACAAACAGCTTTTACTAGATTCTTAAAAATTGGTTCGACCCCAAGTTTTATAAAAAGAGGAGATCAAATTATTAAAGTAGAGGCAAGCAATCTACCAATTGGAATTATTCATGAGTTTGAGGTGGATGTTGTAAGTGAACAGCTAAAAGCTGGAGATTTACTCATCCAAATGAGCGATGGGATTTTTGAAGGTCCTAAGCATGTTGAAAACGTTGATATGTGGCTAAAGAGAAAGATTAAAGACATGGAAACGAATGATCCTCAGGAAGTGGCGGATTTAATTTTAGAAGAAGTCATTCGAACGAAAGCTGGAGAAATAGATGATGATATGACAGTTGTTGTTACGAAAATTAATCATAATAACCCAGAATGGTCGTCTATTCCGGTATTTAATAAAATAAGTTAGATTCCTACGGTATACCGTAGGTTTTCTTTTTTAAAAAGAAAATTTGTCTAGCTCCAGCGAAGAAGCATCATCGAGTAATCTTCGAAGTTTTTGCCCCGAGTAAGGAAAGCTACATAGAGCTACTTCGCAGAAACAAGTGCTTTTCTTGTTTCGAAGGGCGCTTGCGCTTTTCTTAGGTATACTTTCTACTTTTTCTGTCTATGCTGTTGATAGAATTTAAAGGAGGAAGATAGGATGAACAAAGGGAAGTTGAAACAGATTCTATTAATCACAGATGGTTGTTCCAATAAGGGGGAAGACCCGGCGGATGTTGCACGATTAGCTTATGAACATGGAATTACCGTGAATGTTATTGGGATTTTGGAAGACAATCAAACAGAACAACCGGAGGGTTTGCAGGAAGTTGAAGAGATTGCACAATCAGGAGGTGGGATTAGCCAAATCGTTTATGCCCAAGCACTTTCTGAAACCGTACAAATGGTTACAAGGACGGCTATGGCTCAAACCCTTAAGGGCGTTGTCAATCAAGAGTTGAAGCAAATATTAGGTCCGAGCAAGGGTTTAGATGAGTTACCACCCGATAAGCGAGGAGAAATCATGGAAGTGGTTGAGGATCTTGGGGAAACTTGCGATATGGAGGTTCTTGTATTAGTGGATACAAGTGCTAGTATGAACAATAAACTACCAACAGTACAAGAGTCATTATTTGATCTTTCCTTAAGTCTGAATGCGAGAGAAGGACAAAATAAATTTTCTATCTACTCTTTCCCAGGTAGAAGGAAAGACTTAGAGATGATTATGGATTGGACCCCGCATCTTGAAAGTATTTCCTCAGTGTTCCCAAAACTATCAAGTGGAGGGATTACCCCTACCGGGCCAGCATTGCGCGGGGCAATAGAACAATTTTCAAATAAAACAAAACGCTCATTAAGGAGTTTGCTGAAAAAAGATGAACCATATATGGAAGATTTCGGATCTTAAATTGGTTGCTGGAGCAGTTATTAAGGGAAAATGGAATCATCGTTCCTATCAAATCATGAAAGAACTAGGTAGTGGAGCGAATGGTATTGTGTATCTAGCCGAATATCAATCTAAATCTGTGGCCATTAAATTCAGTGACAATAGTTCCACGATTGCTACCGAAGTCAATGTTCTAAAGAAATGTCAAAAGGTCCAGGGGAATCTCCTTGGACCTTCTCTTTTAGATGTCGATGATTGGACAAGTCCCAAGGGGGATATTGTTCCTTTTTATGTTATGGAGTATGTCAAAGGCATCCAACTTCCAAGGTATATTCAAATGAATGGGAGCAAGGCTTTAGGTGAAATGATGATTCAACTTTTAGAAGGGCTTCATGTTCTTCACCAATCAGGATTTATATTCGGAGACTTAAAACCAGAACATTTACTTATCGTATCAACACCACCAAGACTAAGGTGGATTGATTTGGGTGGAACCACTCCAATAGGCAAATCATTACGGGAGTATACTGCTTTTTATGATCGTGGATATTGGAAATTAGGATCACGAAGAGCTGATCCACAATATGACTTATTTGCAGCTGCTATGGTTATGATAGGCACCTATTATACAAGACAGTTTGATCGAGGTACCAATCCTCAGAATACGCTTTTAAACAGGGTGAAGATGTCAAAATCGTTAAGGCCGTTTGAAAAAGCCATTCAAAAAGCTTTACTAGGTAAATATCAAAGTGCCTTGGAAATGAAAAAAGATATAGAGATAGCAACTATGCGACTCACTCAACAAAAGCAAAAGCCCTATCCAACAGGAACAGCTACTGTAAGAACACATCAAAAGGCAATATCTAGAGATAATTACTTTGGCGAACCCATAGGGATAGGTGTTGTACTTCTTTTTTTATATGCATTTTTCCTAACCTTCCAATGGGTCGGATAGTCAGACTTTGATTTTGCAGAAAACATAATAACAATGGTAGGATAGTAAAGTAGATTGAATTCTTGAAACGGAGGAAATGAATTGGATATCCATCCGGTTTTTAAACTTATTGATACCTATCAAATGCTTCCAAGAAACGCTTGTGTTTTAGTTGGTGTTTCAGGAGGCTCAGATTCAGTGGCACTTCTACATTTTCTTCAATCCAATCAAACTCTTTGGGGGATTCGGATTATCGCCATTAGTGTTGATCATGGACTTCGAGGCAGAGAATCAGAGGAAGATTGTCTTTTTGTCAAAGAGTTATGTAAAAAATGGAAAATACCTTTTGAGGCAGAAAAAGTGGATGTAAAATCTTACAAGGCAAATAATAAATTAGGTACTCAACAAGCTGCGCGTGATCTTAGATATAAGGTTTTTCAGGAAAAAATGGAGCAATATGGAGCATCAGTTCTTGCCCTGGCACATCATGGTGATGACCAAGTGGAAACCTTTATTATGAAATTATCTCGAACCGTAGAACCCTCTCATTTAAAAGGAATTCCAGTATCTCGGCCCTTTGGGAATGGTCAAATTGTTCGTCCTTTTTTATTATTAACAAAGGAAGATATTTATCAATACTGTCAGAATCATCATTTAAGTTTCAGAGAAGATCCCTCAAATTTTGAAACGAATTACACAAGAAATGCGTATAGACATCATGTCCTTCCTTTTTTAAAAAGACAAAACCCTAAAATACATGAGCATTTGCATTACTTTAATAAATACCACCAAGAGGACGAAAGCTTCTTCCTTCAACAAGCGTTGAGTGCATTTAACGAAATTGTGGAAGTGAGAGGAACTAAGGAAATCATGATTTCCGTTAAAAAATTTACAAAGCTTGAGAATCCTTTACAAAGGAGAGTGTTTCATCTAATATTAAATTACCTTTATGAACAAGTTCAAAATCCAGTTAATTTATCCTTTATTCACACAGAGCAATTTCTCCATCTTCTTCATTCTGGACAAGCTCATAGTGCTATACATTTCCCCCATGGATTACATATTATCAAATCATATGATGATGTCCTATTTTCATTTGATCAATCTGGAGTAGAGCCATTTGAGATTTCTTTTACTCCTCCGGCAACCATAACTCTGCCAAATGGAATGGAAGTAAAATCGATATACAGTGATAAGTTGGGAGAAGAAGGCGTCTGTGAATTTGTTTGTGAGGGACATAATGTTCAACTCCCACTATGGATTAGGACACGAAGAGATGGAGATCGAATGAAAGTAAGAGGTTTAAATGGCCACAAGAAAATAAAAGATCTTTTTATCGATGAAAAAATCCCAAAAATTTTTAGGGATCAGTGGCCAATTTTAACGGATAATAAAGGGCAAATACTTTGGGTTATCGGTCTAAGGAAAAGCGAGCAGGGGTTCGATTCTTCATCAACTGGAACGAGGATCCGAATAACAGTCAGAACATCTTCACTCACCTGGGAGGAAAATTAAATGCATAACGAAATTGAAAAAGTTCTTATTTCTGAAGAGGAAATACAAAAAAAGATTAAAGAGTTAGCAGCTCAAATTACGGAAGAATACGAAGGGAAATTCCCGCTAGCAATCGGTGTATTAAAAGGTGCTATGCCATTCATGGGAGATCTCTTAAAAAGAGTTGACACTCACCTAGAAATGGATTTTATGGATGTATCAAGTTATGGAGGCGGAATGAAGTCAACAGGTGAAGTGAAAATACTAAAGGACTTGGACACAAAAGTAGAAGGAAGAGACCTTCTTATTATCGAAGATATTATTGATAGTGGGTTAACCTTAAGTTACTTAGTTGATTTATTTAAGTATCGTAAAGCAAAATCTATACGAATTGTTACTCTTTTAGATAAACCATCAGGAAGAAACGTGGATTTAAAAGCTGATTTGGTTGGCTTTGAAGTTCCGGATGAATTTGTGGTAGGTTATGGACTGGATTATCAAGAACGTTATCGAAATCTTCCTTATATAGGGGTGTTAAAGCCTGAGGTTTATCAAGTTGAGTCAGATTAAATTCTAGTCATGAATGAAAAAGGAATATACAAGCATAGATTAAAAGGGCAATTAGTTGTATTCCTTCATTTTATTATGGTATTATTTTATATAGTTTTCTCTGTTTGGGAGGAGGTAGGAAATGAATCGAATTTTTCGAAATACAATATTCTACTTATTAATTTTTCTAGTGGTCATTGGAGTCGTTAGTCTATTTAGTGGTGGTAACGATCCAACAAAGGATCTAAACTATAATGAATTTATGAATGCTTTAGAAAATGGACAAATAGAAGAAATGTCCATAAAGCCAAAAAATGATGTCTACGTTGTTCAAGGGTTATTAAAGCAAGATGAGGAGCAGTTTATCACTAATCTCCCTAATAATCCTGACACACTAACTAAGGTGGGACAGCTAGCAGAGGACCAAAGCTTATTGAAATGGGAACAAGCGGATGAACCGAGTGCTTGGGTAGCGTTTTTCACAGGGATCATACCGTTTGTAATTATTTTCATCCTATTCTTCTTCCTTCTTAACCAAGCTCAGGGTGGCGGAAGTCGTGTCATGAACTTTGGGAAGAGTAAGGCGAAGCTTTATAGTGAAGAGAAGAAAAAAGCGAAGTTTAAAGATGTTGCAGGTGCAGATGAAGAGAAGCAGGAACTTGTGGAAGTCGTTGATTTCTTAAAGGATCCACGAAAATTCTCAGCTGTAGGTGCAAGAATTCCTAAAGGGGTTCTTCTTGTAGGACCTCCAGGAACTGGTAAAACATTATTAGCACGAGCTGTAGCAGGGGAAGCGGGAGTACCTTTCTTCTCGATAAGCGGTTCAGACTTCGTTGAAATGTTTGTTGGTGTAGGGGCTTCTCGTGTACGTGATTTATTCGAAAATGCAAAGAAAAATGCGCCTTGTATCATTTTTATAGATGAAATTGATGCCGTAGGTCGCCAACGTGGTGCTGGTCTAGGTGGAGGACACGATGAACGTGAACAAACACTTAACCAATTACTTGTAGAGATGGATGGTTTTGGAGCTAATGAAGGAATAATTATCATTGCTGCTACAAACCGACCAGATATTTTGGACCCAGCCTTACTTCGTCCAGGACGTTTTGACCGTCAAATTACAGTGGACCGTCCAGATGTTAAAGGCCGCGAAGAGGTTTTAAAAGTACATTCACAAAACAAACCACTCGATGAATCTGTGGATTTAAAAACGATTGCCCTTCGTACCCCAGGTTTCTCTGGAGCAGACTTAGAGAATCTTTTGAATGAAGCAGCGCTAGTTGCTGCTAGAAGTGATCAAACGAAAGTCAACATGGAACATGTTGATGAAGCTATCGACAGAGTGATTGCAGGTCCAGCTAAAAAGAGCCGTGTGATCTCTAAGAAAGAACGTAACATAGTTGCTTATCACGAGAGCGGTCATACCGTTATAGGAATGGTATTGGATGATGCAGATATGGTTCATAAAGTAACAATTGTTCCAAGGGGTCAAGCAGGTGGATATGCGGTTATGCTTCCTAAAGAAGATCGCTACTTTATGACTAAACCTGAATTGTTTGATAAAATCACAGGTCTTCTTGGAGGACGTGTGGCAGAAGAAGTTATTTTTGGTGAGGTAAGTACAGGAGCACATAATGATTTCCAGCGTGCAACTAGTATTGCAAGAAAAATGGTTACTGAATATGGAATGAGTGATAAGCTTGGTCCATTGCAGTTTGTTAATGGTGGAGGGGGTCAAGTCTTTCTTGGTCGAGACATTCAAAATGAACAAAACTACAGTGAACAAATTGCATATGAAATTGATAAAGAGATGCAAACCTTCATTAAAGACTGCTACCAAAGAGCAAAAGATATCTTAACAGAGAATAAAGATAAGCTGGAATTAATTGCTCAAACTTTATTGGAAGTTGAGACATTGGATGCAGCACAAATTAAATCCCTTTTTGAAAAAGGCATAATGCCTGAACGTTCCTCAAGTGATGATGAGAAGAAAAAGAATGAAAATCCCATTCTAGCAGCGGATACTAAAAAGGAATCTAAACCAAGTGATCTTAAGGTGAACATCAATAAAAAGCAAGATGATGATCAGGAAAATTCATCTTCTAATGACGAAGACAAAAAAGAATAAAAGCTTTAAAACCCCTTTGCCTTAATAATGGTAAAAGGGGTTTTTTATCCCGCATGAACGGGCGGTGATACCCCACCCCAAGTCTTAAGTGAAACGAAAAGGGTAGGTGTGGGGATAAACTCCCATGAAAATAAAACATTAATTTTTTCATCCCTTGTTGGTGAATCTTCCCCCATGGGTGGCTGCCCGTAAATGACCGATTGGTTCAAGGGCCTTTAGGCATACCCTTGGGTGGGTACTAACAATCAGTGAGGGGCACTGATTGTTGTTTCATTTTATGGGTGTTTGGATTGTGGTATGATGTCGTTAGATTATATAGATAGTTGGTGGAGATATGTTATTCGTATTGGATGTTGGAAATACAAATGCAGTATTAGGTGTGTTCAAGGGTGGGGAACTAACTCATCATTGGAGAATGAAGACAGACCGGTATAAAACAGAGGATGAGTTTGGTATTCTCATTACTTCGCTCTTTTCCTATGATGGTCTATCTGTTTCGGATATAGATGGAATTGTTATATCATCTGTAGTACCACCGGTAATGTTTTCTTTAGAAAAAATGTGCCAGAAGTATTTTCACATAGAGCCTTTTGTAGTTGGTCGCTTTAATGTAGAAACAGGGCTAAATATGAAATACCCTAACCCTGCAGAAATAGGAGCCGATCGGATAGTAAATGCTGTAGGTGCTTTACAAGAGCATACCCCTCCTTTTATTATTATTGATTTTGGTACGGCGACTACTTTTTGTTATATTGATGAAGAAGGTGCTTATTGTGGAGGAGCCATTGCACCCGGAATTAACATTTCAACAGAGGCTTTATATTCTGCCGCAGCCAAACTCCCAAAAATCGAAATACAAAAACCTAAGAACATTATTGGAAGTTCCACTATAGAGGCTATGCAAGCAGGTATTTTTTATGGATATGTTGCTCAAGTGGATGGTATTGTTACCCGTATGAAACAATCGGTTGATAAGCATCCTAAGGTTATTGCAACAGGAGGATTAGCGAAACTGATTTCACATGAATCCCAGACCATAGAAATAGTCGATCCATTTTTAACCTTGAAAGGACTGTTTCATATTTATAACAGAAATCAAAAGGAAAAGGGGCATCAGGAATGAATCAAGATTATTTAATAAAAGCTACCGCCTTCCAAGGAACGGTTCGTGCTTATGCTATTCAGTCTACAAATACAGTGGAAGAAGCAAGGAGAAGACAGGATACATGGGCAACAGCCTCTGCCGCTTTAGGAAGAACAATGACTATTTCAACTATGATGGGGGCAATGCTCAAGGGGGACGATCAATTAACTGTTAAAGTTGAAGGCGGAGGTCCGATAGGTGCTATAGTTGTCGATAGTAACTCTAAAGGGGAAGTAAGAGGGTATGTTACAAATCCACATGTGGATTTTGAATCAAATGCACAAGGGAAACTAGATGTAAGGCGTGCCGTTGGAACAACAGGATTTCTTAGCGTGGTAAAAGACCTCGGGTTACGCGATTATTTTACAGGACAAGTGCCGATTGTTTCTGGGGAGATTAGTGAAGACTTTACGTATTATTTTGTTACTTCAGAACAAGTTCCTTCTGCAGTTGGAGCTGGTGTTTTAGTTAACCCAGATCACTCCATTCAAGCAGCTGGAGGATTCATTATACAGATGATGCCTGGTGCAACTGACCTAACGATAGATGCAATAGAGAAGCATTTATCGACTATCCGTCCTATTTCGACGATGATTGCAGACGGTCTTACACCGGAAGAGATATTAAAGGAACTCCTTTCCGAAGGTGATATTCGCTTCCTGGATAAGTTGGATGTTGAATTTAAGTGCCGATGCTCTAAAGAAAGATTGCAGAACGCAATTGCAAGTTTAGGTCATGATGAAATCAAACAAATGATAGAAGAAGATAAGGGAGCAGAGGCCACCTGTCATTTTTGTAATGAAGTCTATCATTTTACAGAAGATGAATTAAAACAATTAATGGATTGAAGGTACAGGGAGGAAAATACAGGTGAACCAGAGGGTATTGCTCGTTATTATTGCACTCCTTTTAATAACGAATATAGGAACTTTATTGACTAGGGAACAAGGAACAAACCCAAATAATACAACAGTAGATGATAACGGAACTATTCAACCGGAAAATGGGGTTGTAGGTCGTGTAGGTGATAAAGATATAACGGAGCAAGAATGGATGTCTGCGCTTCAAAAAGAGTATGGGGAAGAAATACTTCATAAATTAATTGACCATAAAGTAGTGTTTCAATTAGCGGAGGAAACGGGTATTACTATTAACGACAAATTAATTCAACGTGACTTGCTTGCAGCAGAATCCGTTCAAGGCATACTTACTGATGAAGAACGTAATCAAAGGCAAGAGCAATGGAAGAAGGATATTTTGTTTCGCTACTATTTGGAGGAACTTCTGACAAGGGATGTAGAGGTCCCAGAAGAAGAAATTAGAGAGTTTTACAATAAGGACCCTCAATACTTTAATTTTGATGAATCCTATCAACTTTCTCAAATTGTTGTAGACTCTCAGCAAGAGGGAAATCAAGTTTGGGAAGAGCTTGAAAACGGGGCATCCTTTGCTATGTTGGCAAGGGAATACTCAGAAGATCCTTATACAGCGAATAACGGAGGCTATTTAGGGTTTTACACGGATGAAAGCCAATATTTTTCTCCTTCTTTTTATGAGGAAGCTGCAAAGCTGAAAGAAGGAGAGTACACTAAACCCTTTCGAACGAATGAAGGAATAACCATTTTATATCTTCATAGAAAATTACCTGCTGTAACTTTTTCTTATGAAGAGGTGAAGGATCAAATACGAAGAGAAATTGCCATGGATTTAACTCGGTTACCATTGGATGCTGAACCATTATGGGAAGAGGCTGACGCAACTATTGTAGGAGATAAATAATACACAAATCGATTGACAAATGCATATAAATGGCTTACATTTTAAAATAAATCCTATAAAAATACTAGGAATTAGGAGTGGTGAAATGAAAGCTGTAAATTCAGTAATTGATTTAATTGGTAATACCCCTATAGTCAAGTTGAATCGTGTCACCGATGATAATAGTGCAGATGTATACGTTAAATTAGAATTTATGAATCCAGGTAGCTCTGTGAAGGACCGTATTGCCAAAGCAATGATTGAAGATGCTGAGGAAAAAGGAGCGCTAAAACCAGGAGATACTATTGTTGAACCTACTAGCGGGAATACTGGTATTGGCCTTGCAATGGTAGCTGCGGCTAAAGGTTATCGTGCCGTTTTAGTTATGCCAGATACAATGAGTATGGAACGTCGTACCTTGTTACGTGCATACGGTGCAGAGCTTGTTCTAACTCCAGGAAGCGAAGGAATGGGTGGAGCCATTCGTAAGGCTGAAGAGCTCCAAAAAGAAAAAGGTTATTTCATGCCTCAACAGTTCAACAATGAAGCAAATCCAAGAGTGCATGAGTTAACCACAGGTAAAGAAATTGTTGAGCAAATGGATCAGCTTGATGGATTTATCTCTGGAATTGGTACGGGAGGAACAATTACCGGTGCTGGTAAAGTAATTAAGGAAAACTTCCCTGAAGCTAAAATTTACGCTGTAGAGCCTGAAGCATCTCCGGTATTATCTGGAGGTAACCCAGGTCCTCATAAGATTCAAGGAATTGGTGCTGGCTTTATTCCAAAGATATTAAACACTGAAATTTATGATGAAGTTTTAAAGGTCTCTAATGATCAAGCATTTGAAACAGCACGAGAAGTTGCTAAAAAAGAAGGAATTTTAGGTGGAATTTCTTCTGGTGCAGCAATTTATGCAGCACTTCAAGTGGCGAAACAGCTTGGTAAAGGCAAAAAGGTATTGGCGATTGTGCCTAGTAATGGAGAGCGTTATCTTTCAACCCCGCTTTATCAATTTGAAGAAGAATAAAATCTATTTTCAAGTAATCCCTTCGATCATTCGAAGGGATTTTTTACAAGAAAGTATAAAATTTGTCTAGCTCCAGCGAAAAAGCTTCATCGAGTGATCTTCGAAGTTTTTGTCCCAAGTAACCGCACTAAGGAAGGAAAGCTACTTAGCGCTTCTTTGCAGAAACAAGTGCCTTTCTTGCTCAGAAGGGCGCTTGCACTTTTCTTAGCTTCTCCGACAAGTGCACATATCTTTGCTTGATAGGACTTTTCTCATTATGTTTAAAGAATTACTTTGTGTACAATAGTAAGGTGAAATAGTAAGGTGAGGTGAATATTATGTGTAGACTTATAATAAAAGATCGAGTTTTCGATTTAAATAAAAAGACACTAGTTATGGGAATCGTTAATGTTACGCCTGATTCATTTTCCGATGGCGGCAGATATCAATCTAAGCAAGCCGCTGTTACCCATGCCCAGCAATTGCTGAATGAAGGGGCGGATATCTTAGATATTGGAGGAGAGTCTACAAGGCCTGGACATGTACCTGTTTCTGCAGAGGAAGAGTTGGAAAGAGTCGTTCCTATTATTGAGGAAATTAGAAAAATTACTGATGTTCCTATTTCGATTGATACATATAAAGCAGAAGTTGCTAAGCAAGCTATATATGCAGGGGCATCTATTATAAATGATGTATGGGGGGCAAAGTGGGATCCTAAAATGGCAGAAGTAGCTGCAAGTAATGACGTACCGATCATTTTGATGCACAATCGAAAGGATAAAAATTATACTGATTTAGTTGAAGATATGATTGTAGACCTTGAGGAAAGTGTTTCAATTGTCAAAAGGGCGGGAGTCCAGGATGACAAAATAATTCTAGACCCTGGAATTGGGTTTGCGAAAACAATGGAAGATAATTTAATCGTGATGCGAGAGCTAGATCGTCTTACAAGAACGTTCCCCTATCCTTTTTTGCTAGGAACTTCAAGAAAATCCTTTATTGGACATGTGCTTGATTTACCTGTTGGAGAGCGAATGGAGGGAACAGGAGCTACGGTCTGTTTAGGGATACAAAAAGGGTGTCAAATTGTTCGAGTGCATGATGTTAAACCAATCAAAAGAATGGTTGAAATGATGGATGCAATGTTAGGGAAGGGGTACTAGTGCTATGGATAAAATTATTATGAACGAATTATCATTCTATGGTTATCATGGCTTATTTCCTGAAGAAAATAAATTAGGTCAGCGTTTCATTGTAGATTTAGAGCTCGAGTTAGATTTGTCTGATGCAGGACAGTCTGATGATATGACAAAGAGCATAGACTATGGGCATGTTTATAAAGTAGTTCAAGAAGTGGTGGAAGGAGAGGCGAAGCGTCTTGTAGAGGCAGTAGCTGAATCAATTTCTAGGAAGCTTTTTGACAGCTTCCCACTTTTAGAAGCAAGTACTATTAAGGTCATAAAGCCAGATCCACCAATTCCTGGTCATTACCGCTCTGTGGCAGTAAATATTTACCGGAAGCGTGACAACCCATGAAAAACATGGCGTACATTGCTTTAGGGTCTAATTTAGGAGAACGGGACATCTATCTGAAGAAGGCGATCGATCGATTGAAGTCCCACTCATTTGTCAATATTTTAAAATGTTCTAGTATTTATGAAACAGACCCAGTAGGTTTTGAAGATCAAGATCAATTTCTTAATATGGTTATAAGTATTGAGACGGATTTATCCCCTGAAGCTCTATTGGAGGAATGTCTTCGTATTGAAAAGGAATTAGGAAGGGAAAGATTGTTTCGCTGGGGTCCTCGTGTTATTGATCTTGACATCCTATTGTATAATCAAGAGAATATGGAATCAGAGAAATTAACAATTCCACATCCTAGAATGAAGGAACGTGCGTTTGTTATTCTTCCTTTATTTGAGATTGATTCGGAATTGATTTTCCCTGATCAACACGATACAATATCGAGTGTTGTTCAGAAATTGCCTGAAATCGAGAAAAAAGGAGTACGACTATGGAAGCGGATAAATGGGGAAGGCGGATCCGTGCCTATCGAAAGTTAAAAGGTTTTACCCAACAATCATTTGCCAAGAAGCTTCATATATCAGTATCGGTTCTAGGAGAAATTGAACGAGGGGTCCGTGTACCATCTGATTCAATTTTGAATGATATTTCAGAGGTACTTGATGTTCCTTTAGAGGAACTAACACCTAAATCTTAACAAAGACCTTCTAGTAAGGGAGGATGCTAATGTTTAACATCGGAGATATTTCTATAAAGAATCAAGTGGTTTTAGCGCCTATGGCCGGAGTTTGTAATGCAGCTTTTCGGTTAACTGTAAAAGAATTTGGTGCAGGTCTTGTTTGTGCAGAAATGGTCAGCGATAAAGGTATTTTATATAAAAATGAAAGAACGATGAATATGCTTTCCATCGATGAAGAAGAAAAACCAATGAGCTTGCAGATTTTTGGCGGTGCAAAAGAAACGCTGGTTGAAGCTGCTCGTTTTGTTGATAAAAATACAACGGCGGATATAATCGATATCAATATGGGATGTCCGGTTCCAAAAATCACGAAGAGTGATGGAGGTTCCAAATGGCTATTAGATCCAAAAAAAATTTATGAAATGGTTTCAGCAGTTGTAGATGCTGTAGATAAACCAGTTACAGTTAAAATGCGATCTGGGTGGGACGAGGATCATATATATGCTATTGAAAATGCTCTTGCTATAGAACGAGCAGGTGCACAAGCTGTTGCTGTTCATGGAAGGACTCGAGTTCAAATGTATGAAGGCTATGCGAATTGGGATATTGTCAAACAAGTAAAACAAGCGGTATCTATTCCGGTGATAGGGAATGGTGATATCACTACACCAGAAGATGCTAAAAGACGTATAGAGGAAACGGGTGTAGATGCTGTAATGATAGGACGAGCAGCGTTAGGAAACCCTTGGATGATTTATCGAACTGTTCATTACTTAGACAGCGGAGAGTTATTACCCGAACCCTCACCAATCGAAAAAGTGAAAGTTTGTCTACTTCATATGGATCGTCTCATTAATCTAAAGGGAGAACACACGGCCATATTAGAAATGAGAAAACATGCAGCATGGTATCTTAAAGGGCTTAAAGGAAATGGACATGTAAGAAATCGTATAAATGACTGTACAACTAGAGAAGGGCTAGAACAGATATTAAATGAATATGTGGAAGATCTACAGCAGGTCTCATAATCGTTGACAGTATTGAAACACTTTCCTATACTAAACCATAGGCTACGTCACCTTCTTAAAAGGTGTAACTATGGACAGTGGGAATTCGATGAGGAAGCTACCAGTCCAACTGGTAGCTTTTATTGTTTACTATCAGAATTTATAAATTTAGTCGACTGATAGTATAAGTAAAACTAATGCTTACGCCATTGGGACTTGAACTCTAGAGTGTAAGAGCCTCTAAGAAAGCAAATTTTGCTTTCAAGAATCTCTTTAGGATAAGCCCAATTTTTCTAATATTACTGGACGGAAAATCTATTTTCCCTACCTATTAGGTGTAAATGAGTAGTTTACCAAAAGAAGGAGAAGTACGTTTTCTAACTAAAACAGGAAGCTAGTAAAAAGCGACTAAAATGTCATTCGCTTGTTAATACTTCGGATAAGATCATAAAACGGAATAAGATTATTGGAGGGAAATGTAATGACGGAAGAATTAAATGAACATATAAAGGTGCGTCGTGAAAAACTGAAGGCTTTGATGGAGAATGGACAAGATCCATTTGGTACAAAGTTTGATCGAACACACTTATCTAGTGATCTAAAAAAAACTTATGGGGAATTAGATAAAGAAGCATTAGAGCAAAAAAATGTTGAATCAACAATAGCCGGTAGAATCATGACGAAAAGAGGAAAAGGGAAAGCGGGATTTGCTCATATTCAAGATCTATCTGGTCAAATTCAAATTTATGTTAGACAAGATTCCGTTGGTGAAGAGGCCTATGAAATTTTTAATTCTGCTGATTTAGGAGATATTGTAGGTGTAACAGGAACAGTCTTTAAGACAAAAGTAGGGGAACTATCTATTAAAGCTACTAAATTTACACTTCTTACAAAATCTTTGCGCCCTCTTCCTGAAAAATTCCATGGATTAAAGGATGTTGAGCAACGATATCGTCAACGCTATTTAGATTTAATTACGAATCCTTCTAGTAGAGAAACCTTTGTTTCTCGAAGCAAAATCATTCAGTCTATGAGACGTTATTTAGATGGAGTTGGATATCTAGAAGTAGAAACTCCAATGATGCACTCTATAGCTGGAGGAGCAACTGCTCGTCCTTTTGTTACCCATCACAATGCCCTAGATATGACTCTTTATATGAGAATTGCTATTGAGTTACATCTGAAACGTTTAATTGTTGGTGGGCTTGAAAAGGTATACGAAATTGGGCGAGTATTCCGTAATGAGGGAGTTTCCACACGTCATAATCCTGAGTTTACCATGCTAGAGCTATATGGTGCATATTTAGATTTCCATGATATTATGGAGCTTACTGAAAATTTAATTGCTTATATCTCAAAAGAGGTTTTGGGAACTACTACTGTAACTTACGGTGATTATCAAGTGGACTTAGAACCAAAGTGGAAAAGAGTTCATATGGTAGATGCAATTAAAGAACAAACAGGAGTAGACTTCTGGGAGCATATGTCAGATGAAAGAGCTAAGGAATTAGCAAAAGAGCATAGGATTGAGATTAAGGATACTATGACATTTGGTCATATCGTAAACGAATTTTTTGAACAAAAGATCGAAGAAACCTTAATTCAACCTACTTTCATTTATGGCCATCCAGTTGAAATCTCTCCACTGGCAAAAATGAATAAGGAAGATAGTAGATTTACAGATCGATTTGAATTATTTATTGTTGGTCGTGAGCACGCGAATGCATTCTCTGAATTAAATGACCCTATTGACCAACGTGAGCGTTTTGAAGCACAGATGAAGGAAAAAGAACAAGGAAATGATGAAGCTCATGAAATGGACGAGGACTTTTTAGAATCTCTCGAGTACGGTATGCCTCCAACTGGGGGACTTGGGATTGGAATTGATCGTTTGGTTATGCTTTTAACAAATTCACCATCAATTAGAGATGTATTACTGTTCCCTCAGATGAGACACAGATAATTTCCTCTATATAAACCTATCCTAGTCATTAGATTAGGATAGGTTTTTTTACAAGAAAGCATAAAATTTGTCTAGCTCCAGCGAAAAAGCTTCTTCGAGTGATCTTCGAAGTTTTTGCCCTGAATAATCGCACCTTACAAAGATAGAGACTCGAAAATCCATTGCTTAGTTGAACGAGTGTGGTGTGTTTGATACATAACCCCCTCCACTAAAATACGATAGAATTTTAGGTGGGGGTAGTTTAATATTATTAAACTCGTGGGAAAGATTAGTAGTTATTTTTTTGAGATAGGACTTGCGTTGGTGGTTTAAACATGTTAAATTATTAAACGTTGCTACAAAACAGCAAAAGTTATTTTAAAAAAGTTATTGACTTAAGTAACTCGCTGTGATATATTAATTAAGTCGCCGTTTTGAAGCGACACCATTTGAACCTTGAAAACTAAACAAAACAACCTGTTA
>JAWJLM010000043.1 GCA_040191315.1 Bacillaceae bacterium S4-13-56
GCCACAAAGGCTTGGCGAATGCCAAGTTTTCTAATAGTATAAGCTATTTATCCCGTATAAACGGGCATGCCTACCCCCACCTCAAGTCTTAAGTGAAACGAAAAGAGTAGGTGGGGGTAATTACTGTGCGCAAATGTCCGATTGGTTCAAGGGCCTTTAGGTCATACGTTGGGTGCTAACAATCAGTGTGGGACGGTCACTGATTGAAGTTTCGCTTTATGGTAATGTGCTTTTTTTGAGATTTAAGTGAAACTTTTATACTTCAAGAGATGATCAGAGGGGTTGGGTGACGATCCTGAAAATTTAAGTGCAAACATGCCGCTTTAAATTTTAAGTGACACTTTTCCCTGGCATAGATTGACTTATGTCTATCCGAACCTCTTGGGTGACAAAACCAACTTGATGGACATGGGGATAGGGGTGTCTACATATATTGTTAGAGCAGGGATAAAGCTTAAATTATCAAATTCAAAACTCATATAGGGATTGGAGAGGTGGAAAATGCGACAAAAAATTTTAGAACATACAAAAGAAATCTTAAAAAAGGAAGTCGATGAAATAACAATTGAAACGATTGAAGAAAGAAAAAATAAAATTATGAAATATCTAATATTTTTAGAAAACATGGTTGAATTACCAGAGCTCGACATATCCTCTGAGGGACCTTCACAAATAGACCCCCTTCCAAAAGAAAATGCTCAGGCCTATACATTTGAAAGAAAGCTAGTTGGTGGATATGTACCCGAAAGAGATGTTTATCTTCCTGAATATGTGGTTCGTACAGCTGGAATTTCCAATGGCGACAAAATCTCTCTTGAAAGAAAAGATACAAAAAAAGAAGAATACTTTGTTCATTTATTAGAAAAAAAGAACATCCCTGTAAAGCGTGAGGAAATTCAATACGGTATTGTTAGAAGAGATGGTGATTTATTATTGGTGGATACCACCCTTCAAGAAGGAATGAAGCTCATTAAAATCGATGACATGCCTTATACATTTTTGCTACGCGAACAGGATATACAAAAAATGCAGCTCGAGGATGGAGATATTGTGGATATAGCTTATGATCCAGATAACCCTAATTATTTTCGAGTCGTATGGAAACATCAGATTGAGGATGAAATTCCTCCACGTCCTATAAAATCTGGATTTTATAAACAATCCAATTCATCATCCTCAAAAGGAGTAGAGAAATGGTTAGATGGGTATTCTATTTTAATTGTAGGATGTGAGCCTCGAAAAGCCATATATAAACAGATCATAGAAGAAAGAGGAGGGGAGTTTTTATGGTTTGAAGGAACGGAAGACGAAGATAGAATCCGTGCAGCTGTTGTGAAATCTCATTTCATCATTGTCCTTCAGCCATTTATCCGCCATCGGGCTAGTTATCTATTAGTTGAATTGTGCAAAGAAATGCATAAACCATATAAGGTGATTGATAGTTTGGGTGTTGCAAGTATCCTTCGATCGATAGAAGAATTAATATAGTACACCTATGTGAAAGACACAGGGAAAAACAACAAGCAAGATGATTCCTCATTTATTTCGAGGAATCATTTTTTGTTAGGAATGTTTACAGTCGTGGGTGGGTGGCACTTAAGTGAACAATTCGGCACGCAAACAAGAAAAATTTCACCCATCCTTCTTAACCAGTAGAAAAGCGTCACTTTATAGCTAGAAAACGTCACATAGAAATATGAAGTATAGCTCCTAAATATAGATAGTAACACCCAAGTAAAGAGAGTAGCGCACAATTCTTAAACTCATCACTATGAACAAAAATAACATCACTAAAAACCGGGTCTTTACAACTGAAAATATTGAGGTCGGCACTTAACCCATTAAATCGCCACCCAACTACAATGAGTAGCACCTAATGCGATCAAATAGCACGGAAGTCCACTAAACCCAAGCTGACAACTAACTTCAGTAAAAATTTATAATTTTTTTATCCAGAAATTTTTTTGAGAAAAAAGAGAAAAACTTCAAAATTGCTTAAATAATTGTATAATAATAAATAATCAAAAAATTCACACGCGTTTATTACATAACAGCGTCGCAGTGATATCATGATAACGGATGAAAGGGGGAGCTAAATTGGAGCAAGAAGCATTATTGAAGGTGGAAGGACTTAAGACTCACTTCTTCACAAAATCCGGTGTGGTAAAGGCGGTAGATGGAGTTTCCTTTGATATCAAACCTGGTGAAACCCTCGGAATTGTAGGTGAGTCTGGTTCTGGAAAGAGCATAACAGCGATGTCGATTATGCGGTTAATCGCATCTCCTCCAGGAAAAATAGTTGCAGGTACAATCGAATTTGAAGGAGAGGACCTTCTGAAAAAATCAGAAAGACAGATGAGATCGATTCGTGGTAATCAAATCTCCATGATATTTCAGGATCCCATGACCTCCTTAAATCCAGTTTTTACGGTTAAAAAACAAATGGTAGAAACCATTTTGACCCATGAAAAACTTTCAAAAAAACAAGTGGAGGATCGTGCTGTTGAATTACTTGATTTAGTTGGCATTCCAGATGCGAGAAATCGATTAAAAAGCTATCCTCATGAATTTAGTGGGGGGATGAGGCAAAGAGTGATGATTGCGATGGCTCTTGCGTGTAACCCTAAGCTTTTAATTGCAGACGAGCCAACAACGGCACTAGATGTAACGATTCAAGCGCAAATATTGGAGCTTTTAAACAGGCTTCAAAAAGAATTAGGGATGTCCATTATTATGATTACGCATGATTTAGGGGTAGTTTCTGAGGTTTGTGACCGAGTGATGGTCATGTATGCTGGACGACCAGTTGAATATACCGATGTTAAAACACTATTTAACGAACCTAAACATCCATATACATGGGGATTATTAAACTCTATCCCTCAAATCAAGGAGAAAAAGGATCGATTAGAAGCGATTCAGGGTACTCCACCGGATTTAAGAGCATTGCCAACAGGCTGTAATTTTGCGCCAAGATGTAGGCATGCGATTGATGCTTGTCAACATATTGATCCTGATTTAATCAGTATAGATGAAAATCACCAGGTTCAATGTTTACTTTATGACGAAAAAGCAAAGGTGGAATCGACATGACGCCATTATTAGAAGTTAAAAACTTAAAAAAGCATTTTCCGATTTCATCTGGCTCACTCCTACCTAAACAAATAGGTACAGTAAAGGCGGTAGACGGGATTTCATTCACACTGGAAAGAGGAGAAACTCTAGGTTTAGTTGGTGAAAGTGGTTGTGGAAAGTCAACGGCAGGAAGAAGCATCTTAAAATTAATCGAACCAACAAGTGGAGATATTCTTTATAAAGGTGAATCCATTATTGATTATAAGGGAGAAAAACTACGTAAATTGCGTAGAGATATGCAGATTATCTTCCAAGACCCATTCGCATCTCTCAATCCACGTATGACAGTAGAACAAATAATCAGTGAGCCAATGAAGGTCTTTGGATATCCAAGAAAATTACACAAAAAAAAGGTAGAAGAGCTACTAGATGTAGTTGGACTGAGCTCTTATCACAAAGTCCGCTATCCCCATGAGTTTAGTGGAGGACAAAGACAAAGAATAGGAATAGCAAGGGCGTTGGCACTTGAACCTGAACTGATTATTTGTGACGAGCCAGTGTCTGCACTAGATGTATCCATTCAAGCTCAGGTTATTAATCTATTAGAGGATCTCCAAAAGGAGTTTGATCTAACCTATATATTTATCGCTCATGATCTAAGTGTCGTTTACCACATCAGTGATCGAGTGGCTGTCATGTATCTTGGAGAAATTGTAGAAATAGGGACGGCAGATGAACTATATGAGAATCCAAAACATCCCTACACCCAAGCATTGCTTTCTGCGATTCCGGAAGTAGACCCCGAAGAAAGAAGGGAACGCATTCTTTTAACCGGGGATTTACCAAGTTCTTCAAATCCTCCAACAGGATGTAAGTTTCATACACGCTGTCCTTTTGCAGAGGAAATTTGTAGACAAGAAAAACCAGTGATCCGTCAGGTAACAAAAAGTGGACAACAAGCTGCTTGTCATTTGGTAAAGGAAGAAATTCCTGAGTTGACTATTTAATTAGGTTTACACTTTCGATCTATTAAAATACATATTTATGTTTCTAGTAGATCGGATGTAAAATAAAACAATTTTAAAGGGGGCTTTACTTTGAACAAGAAGGTTTTATGGTCTGTGTTTGCCTTAATGTTACTTCTTATTGCAGTAGTTTCTGGTTGTTCTGATAATGCGAATTCAGACAGTGCACAAAACAACGAAAACAATACGGGTGATAACACTACAGACAACGGGAACGATGGAAGTATTGATGGAGAAGATTCGAGCACTAAGAGATTAGTATTCGGAAGAGGTGCTGACTCAGTAAGTTTGGATCCTTCAAAGGTAACAGATGGAGAATCTATCTACGTAACGAACCAAATTTATGACACTCTAGTTCGTTACAAAGAGGAAAACACAGAAGTAGTACCTGCTTTAGCAACAGAGTGGAATACTAGTGATGATGGTACAGAATGGACATTTAAGCTTCGTGAAGGAGTGAAATTCCATGATGGTACTGATTTCAATGCGGAAGCTGTTGTTTTCAACTTTGAGCGTTGGACGACTTCTAGTGAGTTCATTTACTACGGTTACATGTTTGGTGCTTCTGAGGATAACATGAAAGGAATCATTGATAGTGTAGAGGCTGTTGGTGACTATGAAGTTAAATTTACCCTTTCAGAGCCTAATGCACCATTCCTATTTACTTTAGCGATGCCACCATTTGCCATTGCTAGTCCAACAGCAGTAGAGGCTGCAGGCGATAACTATGGGGACGAGCCAGTTGGAACTGGACCATTTAAGTTCGCATCTTGGTCTAAGGATGACAAAATTGTAGTTGAAAAGAACCCGGAATATTTTGGAGATGTTGCTAAAGTTGACGAAGTTATCTTCCGTGTTATTCCTGATAACGGAGCACGTTTCATGGAACTTCAAGCAGGATCAATTGACTTAATGGTTGGATTAAATCCGCAAGACCTATCTACACTAGAGGAAGATGAGAACCTTCAGGTTATTCGTCGTCCATCTATGAATGTAGCTTACATGGCTATGAACAATGATAAGGAAAAGTTATCTGATAAGCGAGTTCGTCAAGCTATTAACCTAGCAATCGATAAGGGAAAACTTTTAACTCTTTATGAAGGTATTGGAAAAGCAGCGAAGAACCCAATGCCACCATCCCTATGGGGTTACAACGATGAGATCGAGGATTATGGTTATGATGTAGAAGAAGCCAAGCGTTTGCTTGCCGAAGCAGGATATGGCGATGGCATGACTTTAACTCTATACAGCATGTCCAATCCACGTCCTTACATGCCACAACCTAAGCTTTTAGCACAAGCTATTCAGCAAATGTTGAAAGACGTTAACATTACTGTGGAAATTGTTGAAAACGATTGGGATACTCAATTAACTGCAACTCAAAATGGAGATCATGAACTTGGATTCATGGGATGGATTGGAGACAATGGTGATCCTGATAACTTCTTATATGTCCTTTTAGATAAGGATAATGCAAAGAAAGGTTCAGCAGGTAACATTGCTTTCTATAAGAATGACGAGGTTCATGAGCTATTGAAGAAGGCCCAAACAGAAATGGATCAAGACGTTCGCACGGAGTATTATATGGAAGCTCAAAAAATCATCCATGAAGATGCACCTTGGGTACCAATTGCACATACAACACCACCACTTGGTGCAAGCAAGAAAATAAAAGACTACATTCCACATGCAACAGGTAGTGAACCATTTAATCATCTGGATATTGTAGAATAGTAGGTCAGATTTTAATTTCAGGGAAGGGCTTGCTTGCGGATAGAAAGCAAGCCCTTTCTTAAAAGATAAGAAAGTATAAAATTTGTCTAGCTCCAGCGCCCTATCGACTAGAGACGGTTCCCTCCTCTCCATCGATAAGTCAACATCGATTCACTTCGTGAACCGTGTTTCATTTATCTCGGAGGATCGTAGGCTAAAACCGCCACATCGTGTGGCAACGCCTACGTGACCCACATCCTGTGGGCCTCACCGCCTTACGTCGATGATCAAGGGCGCTTGCGCTTTTCTTACTTAGATGGAGGAATGGATCATGCTAAATTATATTTTACGCCGCTTGGTGATGCTGATCCCTGTTTTGCTAGGGGTTTCTATCCTGGCATTTGCACTAATTCATCTGATTCCAGGTGATCCAGCAAGAAGTATGCTTGGTGAAAAGGCTTCGGAAGAGCAATTAGAACAGCTAAGAAAGGACATGGGATTAACCGATCCTTATATTGTTCAATATGGTCGGTTTATAGGTAATGTAGTAACGGGGGATTTTGGAACATCGATCAAATCCAATGATTCGGTTTTGTCTGAGATTTCTCATCGTTTACCTGCTACATTAGAATTGACCATTTTTGCTATGGGTCTGGCTATCATAGTTGGGGTGCTTGCAGGAGTAATCGCAGCAGTCAAACAGTATTCCTGGTTTGATAACATTAGTATGACCGGGGCCTTGTTTGGATTATCGATGCCGATCTTTTGGCTGGGGTTAATGATGATTTGGCTTTTCTCAGTAACCCTACATTGGTTTCCACCTTCCGGACGCTTGGCAGATACAGTAGAATTAACCACCATAACGAATATGTATATGCTAGATAGTGTTTTAACGGGGAATTGGAAGGCACTGCAAGATAGTTTTGTTCATTTATTAATGCCAGGTATTGCACTTGGTACGATTCCAATGGCAATCATTGCACGTATGACACGTTCTAGTATGTTAGAGGTTATGAAACAAGATTATATTCGCACAGCAAATGCAAAAGGACTAGCAACCAAATTGGTTATTTTTCAACACGCCTTAAAAAATGCTTTTTTACCAGTGCTAACGGTCATTGGCTTACAATTTGGTTTTTTATTAGGTGGGGCTGTTTTAACGGAAACTATTTTTTCATGGCCGGGAATTGGTCGTTACGTTCTTTTAGCTGTATTAGGACGAGATTATCCAGTAGTACAGGGAAGTATATTAATCATCGCCATAATCTTTGTATTAGTAAATCTGTTTACGGATATTCTTTACAAATATATTGATCCAAGAATCCGTTACGATTAGGAAAGGAAGTGACAAAAATGTCTGCACAATTACAGCCTGTCCCAGATCCTCAAGAACCCGTTACTCCTGCATCTCCTAAGCAATCTAGCTTATGGATGGATGCCCTTTCACGGATTCTTAAAAGTAAAACATCTATGGTGGGTTTATTTATTATTCTTGTACTCATTATAGTAGCAATTTTTGCCCCCCTTATCGCTACTCACGATCCAATAGATGGGCAGGATATATTAAATAGATATCAAAAGCCTTCGGCAGAGCATTACCTTGGGACTGATGAACTTGGTCGCGATATTTTTAGCCGAATTGTATATGGAACACGGATTTCCATTCAAATCGGATTAATTGCTGTCGGGATTTCCATGATCATTGGAGTCATTCTAGGTGGCGTCGCTGGATACTTTGGACGATGGATTGATATGATCATCATGCGATTTGTCGACATTTTAATGGCTTTTCCTAGTATTCTACTAGCTATTGCCATGGTTACTATACTTGGAAAAGGATTAACGAATGCAATGATTGCGATTGGAATCGTCGGTGTTCCTCATTTTGCTAGAATTGTTCGATCAACCGTTATATCTATCAAGGAAACCGAATATATAGAATCAGCGCGGGCGATAGGGGCGAAGAGCCACAGAATATTATTTCGCCATGTGCTTCCCAACTGTATGGCTCCTATTATAGTTCAAGCCACATTAAGTATTGGTACAGCTATTTTAGATGCAGCAGGTTTAAGCTTCTTAGGGCTTGGTGCTCAACCACCAATTCCAGAGTGGGGAGCTATGCTTGTTGATGCAAGGTCGGCTCTTCAATATGCACCATGGGTCGTTACTTTCCCGGGTATTGCTATTTTCCTTTTCGTGTTAGGATTTAATTTATTTGGTGATGGATTACGTGATGCTTTAGACCCTCGCCTCAAGCAGTGAGGAAATATGGATAGGAAATTTCATAGGAATCAGTTACACTAAGGACGAAGCGATAGGCTTTGTCCTTTTACTGTTTTAAAATGATGTCTAGCTCCGGCACCCTAGCGACTTGTGTCCTTCACTCTCCGTCTTACGATAAGTCAACATCGAATCGCTTCTAGCTCTTCGTGCTTTCATTATCTTAGTTGGTGAGTTCTAGGCCATACGCCGCTGGCAGGGTGCTTGCACTTTTCTATTAAGAGGTGTTATTTATTATGAGAAAATTTTTTATGTCTTATGGTGTTATTTTAATTCTTTTTTCTATCGGTGTTTTTCTCATGTTTTGGCACTCGGAAAAGCCAAAGGAACAAATGATGTATACTTGGCCCAACTTACCTGCGCCAATCGGACATGAACGAGTTTTGTTAACGTTAGCTGGACAACCTTCAGAGGGAAGAATTATAGACGAATTAGCTCGTCAATTGCATTTAGATGCAGATTATCGACCGATGGTACTCGGAACAGATGTATATGACTATCGAACCATTGTCGTTGCCGTGGGATATAGCCCGCTGGGAGTCTATGATAGTGGTCGAACGTTGCAGGAGGAAAAGGATCGTATTCAGGGGATATTAAAGGAAGTTAGGTTCCGAGAAATTCCATTGATTATGATTCACTTAGATGGTGCAGGCAGATTGGACCCACAAACAATGGAATTTATGAAGATGATTGCTCCTTACACATCCTATTTCCTTGGATTGAAATCGATGGAAAATCAAATGGAGCTTCAAAAGATTTTTTCGGAATATCGAGTTCCTATTACTTTAGTAAATTCTGTTAACGACTTTGCTACTCCATTTAATTCCGCATTTCGCTAAAGGTGGTGATGTTAATTGGTTCAAAAATTAAATCATTGGTATGGTTTCTCTGGTCTTTTGCTTTTATTGTTTGCAGTGTTTTATCCAATGGTGTCCCTAGAATGGCTTGCTGATCTCCTGGAACAAATTGATCAAAGCATCCTAGAGGGAGACAGTGGCCAATTAATCTCTACCGCATTTTCATACATAACATGGTACTTAGTCTTATTCGTTATGATTTACTTATCTGCAATGCTCATTGCTGACTATATTACAAGTTCAAAAAGCTCTATATGGTTTCAACTGCTGTTTGTCTTGATTGTTTTATTGACCATTTTTATATATAAATATTTTTATCAACTAGAATTCGGATGGATTAACCACTTTTTTATTTTGGGCATTTTGTTATTGTTGAAAAACTTTATTCCCTACCAAAAGAGTTTCTATCTGTCCTTTGTTGTGATTCTTAGTTTGTTACTGCTTTCCTTTTTATGGCTCAATGTCATTCCTGGTTTAACCAAGTTCGGATTTGGAGTAGATGATTTATCTCTTAGCTTAAAAACAGCGGATGCTTACCTGACAGAGTACAAGCTATTCTCAACGGTTGGAGTGACTTTCTCTACAGCTTTCTTTGTCATCACTGTCATTTTGACGATCTTAATTTATATCTTCACTCAGCAAATCCTGACGTTAAGAAAGATGAATGAGAAAGAGGAAGAGTTAAAGAAAACAAGAGGAGAGTTAGTCGAAACAAAGATTTTTCAGGAGGTCACTTCTCTTGTGCATGACCTTAAAACCCCCCTTGTATCAGTGGAAGGTTTAATCTCATTGATGAGGATGACTACTGATCCCAACTCTAAGCAATATACTTATTTTAAGAAGATGGAATCTTCTATAGAGAAAATGAAGGATATGATTTCTGAAATCCTTTATGACAAAGTTAAAACCATTATCCCAGTTCATGAAATGATCCAATACGCTACAAGCTTTATTATTTTTGATCGGAATGACATCAATTTCTCGGTTTCATGTCCAACGGATCTTCCCCATATCAAAGTAAACAAAATCAGATTTGCGAGAGCATTGACTAACATTATAGAAAATGCGGTAGCTTCTTTAGAAGGACGTGGAGGGCGGATTGTTCTTACTGTATTTCAAAAGCAGGATTGGGTTTACTTTCAGGTAAAGGATAATGGTCCTGGGATTGAAAAGGAATTATATGAAAACATATGGCAAGAAGGGTTTAGTACGAAATCGTCGTCTGGAATTGGTTTATCCTTCGTAAAAAGAGTAATAGAAAATCATCAGGGGTTTGTGAATGTAAAAAGTGAACCATGGATGGAAACGGTGGTAGAGTTAGTTTTGCCGGCATGGGAAGGGGAGAAAGAAAATGATTTTAGTCATTGATGATAACGCGGATATTCGCTTTACAATTAGGGAGATTTGCGAGTTTGCCGGATGGGAAGTAGCAGAGGCTGAGAATGGAAAAGAGGGTCTTGAGGTTTGTGAGAAGGTTCAACCGAATCTGATTCTTGTAGATTATCACATGCCGGTCTGGAATGGATTAACTACGGTTGAAGAAATAAGAAAGAGAGAACATTCTATTCCAATCATTGTTTTAACGGTTGAGGAAAAACAAGAGATTGCTGATCAGTTTTTAGACGCTGGAGCCAATGATTTTGCACTAAAACCAATTAAAGCACCTGACTTGATCTCTCGTATACGACTGAACTTGAAAATTGCGCGTCTTCAAGAGGACAACCAATCCGTTTTTGTGGATAAAGGAATCAATACGAATACATTAAAAACTATTAAATCCTTTTTACTAAATCAAACAACTCCTTTAACCATTCAAGAAATCCAACAAGAGCTTCCGGTTGCATATCAAACCGTTCACCGGTATTTGAATTACTTAACAGAACAAGGAGAGGTTGAAGTTATTTCTCATTACGGCAACAAAGGCCGGCCCAAAAATAAATACAAAATCCTGTAACATTTCTGAAACCTTTAGGCTTGGATTTACGTCTTTATTTGTATAGGAAATATTTTTTGGATCCATGTTCAGGGACATTCACCCAATTTCCCGGAAATCGGTGAAAAAAGGTGAAGCATTGGAATATGCTTCACCTTTTTTCATAGAATGGTGATAAGGTAAATCTTTTAATCTATGAATTTTAAGATTTTTTATACCATATTTGAATAAAAGTTTATAAAATTGTCAAAACCTATGATAGACCGATAGATCCTGGAGGATGATGTTATGAAGAAAGCTACCGCAATGCTCATGACTATACTCGTAGTTGCACTTATTCCAATCTTTTTGATTCAGTTTTACCCCGTATCCAATGTGACGGGAGAGAATGTACAGGATGATACAGACCAAGTGGTGAACTGGGCGAAGGAAGAGGGGTTATTTTCTGATACCTTGGACATAGATGAGAAGGTAGTAGAAAAGAATTTCGCTCAAATGATGGTTACCTATTACAAACTAGCTTCCTCTTCGAATGTTGACCCATACTCAGTTCTAGCATCCTATGAAGTTCCTTTAGTAGGATATAACTCTCTTGTACCAAGCTTCCAAAGAGAAGAAATCCCTATAGGACTTGTCGCGCAATCTATAAGCTATTTGTTAGGGCAAGGTCCATCCTTATCGGATGCAAATCATTTCTTTGAGCAGTCTTCTTTATATTATGACTTTACGAAGAAGGCAACTCTAAAGGACGTTTTGTCCATCTTTTATCATTTAGAGAATCAAGGTAAGAATCAAATAGCTGTCCAAGAAAAAAACAATCCATTTGGTTCAGCCTACCAAGAAATGTTGGCTTTTAGTAAGGTTGACCCGATCTCTTTTGGTATAAGCTTGTCTAGCTTTTCAAATTACAATGCTGACGAGGCGGACACATTAAAAGATACAGATTTAACAGAGGAGCAGGCAATAGAACTTATGTCACGCTTCGCGGAAATTTACATGGATTATGAAGTAGATGATTACTATCGAATAACTACTTATGATAGTAAAAGCAATTTTCAGCAAGCATTTGTGGAAACATCAGCTCCATCCATTACTTCTCGCTATTTGGATTACCTAGCGGAGGAAAAGGAAGGACATTTATATGTCATACCAAGGGAATTTCCCCCTTTATACATGGACGGATTTGATACTCATCTATTTAAGCTAGACAATCAGCATTTTGTGGCC
Source organism: Bacillaceae bacterium S4-13-56 (assembly GCA_040191315.1). Lineage (NCBI taxonomy): Bacteria > Bacillati > Bacillota > Bacilli > Caryophanales > Bacillaceae > Bacillaceae bacterium S4-13-56. The sequence continues at coordinate 12,111 of JAWJLM010000043.1, forward strand.
ATTCAAACTGTTTATGATGAAATGGTAGGTTCCTACCAAATCATTCATGAATTCGAATGTGAGAATGGAAAATGGCTAATTTTCAATCTATATGGCCAACCAAATCCTTTACTAAAAACGGAAAAGAATTTGTATTAAAAATTTAGGGTGGCAGCAAGCCCAAAAGTTGTTTTATCAAGAAAATGAAAAAGGTGATTCCTCATTATGGAGTCACCTTTTTTGTTGAAATGCTTTTCAACTGATGACACTTAAATGAACACTTTGGCGCGCAACCAAGAAATGGGGCACATTACCTTCACAAACGGGAAAAAATCGTCACTGAAAACCTTGAAATCGCCACATAGAAATGGAGAGTATGGCACTCAAATAAAGTTGGTAACACCCAAGTGAAGTGAATAGCACACAAATTATAAAACTGTCACTATGTATAAAAAAAGTGTCACTTAAAACGGGCTCTTTAGCACATAGAATTTTAAAATTATCACTTAACCTTTAAAATCGCCACCCAAGGACTTTTAGTAGCACGTAAAGGTGTAAAAAAGCACAAAAATTTACTAAACAAACAAGATGTTATTTCACTGAATGGTTTTTAATGTCCTTTGTTGACGGTTATGTCCCAGCTCCTTTCCTTATGGTACAATATGAGAAAAAAATAGGAGCGATATTTTTGAAAGTAACTAGGCTACTCTATTGGATTCCTCCAGTCGTTTGGATGGGAATCATATTTATTTCGTCCTCCACCCCTTATGAGGAGCAAGACCTTCGACCATTAATTAGTGATAAGCTGGACTTATCTGTACTTGAGCCATTCCTTAGTCCTATTCGCTTTACATATAATCACTCAGAAGTTAGTGTAGCCGCACAGGGCATCGCTGGATTCATAGAATTTTTCATTAGAAAAGGAGCACATGTTGGGGTTTTTCTAGTCCTTAGCCTTTTGTTCTACTATTCTGCTAGCCACACGATCAAAACATCGATGAGATGGAAAATAATCATTTCATGGGGATTAGCGGTGTTGTATGCAGCAATAGATGAAATTCATCAAGGATTTACCCCAAATCGAACTCCTTTTGCAGGAGATGTTGTTTTAGATACAGTAGGGATAACACTTGCCATGATAGGAATCTGGATGTGGACAAGAAGACGGGCCATGTCCAAAACTACAGTCGCTGAAAATCAGAATTAATACTTCATAAAAGGGGCGTTTTTAAAGTGTGGATAGGAGTTGACTTAGGTGGTACTAACCTGAGAATAGGCGTTTTAAATGAAGAATCTTCTCTTATTTATAAAGAACAAATAGAAACAAGGGTAGAACGTGGACCTGAAGCCATAATAAACGATATACATAAAATGATCGAGAAGGCATTTGATCAATATCCAAAGATTCAGGCGGTTGGAATAGGAGTTCCAGGTCCTCTGGATTCACATCTTGGAATTATAAAAAGTCCTCCCCATCTAACGGGATGGAATAATATTCCATTAAAGGAGAAGCTGGAGGACGTGTGCCCTTTACCGGTCCATGTCGAGAATGATGCAAAAGTGGCAGCGCTGGCAGAAGCGTGGTTTGGAGCAGGAAAAGGATTTGATTCGGTTTATTATATTACTGTAAGTACTGGCCTTGGTGGTGCGCTTATTTTAAACAGGGAAATCTTTCACGGGCTGAACGGTTACGCTGGTGAAATTGGAAACATGATTATAAAATCGGATGGATATAAGCACTCGACCCTAAATATTGGTGCGCTCGAAACACTAGTATCCGGTACAGCACTCTCGAGAATGGCAAAGGAGCAACTTGGTATTGAGGGAGGAGCAAAAGAACTTTGTCGGTTAGCGTTAAAAGAAAATGATAAAAGTGCGCAAGACTTATTGAAAACATCCATTTCTCACTTAGCGATGGGGATAGCAAATATTGCACACGTAATAAACCCTTCACTATTTATTTTAGGAGGTGGCGTTGTAATGGGTGGGGGTGATTGGTTTTTAAACGAATTAAAACGACAAGTTGTTCAATATATCTTTCCAGAAATGAATATTTCGATCGAAAAAGCAAGCTTAGGGGGAGATGCGGGAATCATAGGGGCCGCACTCGTAGGGAAAATAAAGTATCAAAAATAACTTCAAATATTATTATGTAGGAACTTCTTGTCTATAAATTCTATTTTCTAAGTTTTTTTAACATTTATAAAAATAAAATTTATTATTTGGTAAAACCCCTATATTATAGGTCTAAAGAGGTGCACCTAAAGTCATGGAGGGATTAGGGTGGACAATATTAGTGAATTATTAAAAACATATTATCATTTAACCAATTCAGCAACTTATTTTGTTCGGTTAGGTAATGAAGAAAGCATCAATTCATATCCACCAAATCACCTGGAGGCTTCCAAAGAATTCCGCAAGAAATTATTAAAAACATTAATAGCAGAATTTAAAAATCGGCATGACACTGCCGTTGAGCTCTCCATAAAAGAACATAGAATTTTGCTGGCGTATTCGTTTGTGGATTCGAATGCATTTATTGTATCAGGCCCTTTCACCACTAACGAGGAACTATCTAGTTCAACTATAATCTTTTGTACAAAAGAACAACTAGAAGCATATAAGGTCGTCATGTCCTCTCTTTTTAAAAATGTGATTGGTGTTAGCTCAACAGCTAAAGAGAATCTTGATTCTAATAAGGAACTGGAACAGGTTTTCGCGCAAAAAAAATACTATATCCACTCTTATGAATTGGAAAATAGATTTTTTGAACACTTTTTAAATGGAGAAGAAATATCCATCAAATTTTTAAGGGAATTAGATATTTTTAATAGACCTCCTGTTGGTTGTGGAAACGCGCTACGAGTCATTAAAAATCGTTTGATTTGTGCAGTTACTGTAGTTTCTCATAGGGTTATTGAAGCAGGGGTGAATTCTGAGGATTCCTTCTTATATAGTGATTATTTTATTAACAAAATTGAAGAGATTGAAGAAATGTCTGAGGCTAATCAGGTACTATATGATATTTATGATACATACTTAAGCTTACTAAAAAAGTCTCGCCAATATAATTATTCACCGATAGTCGAAAGAGCAATTAAGTATGTGAAGGAGAATATCACAAAAGAAATTTCTTTAAACGACATTGCAAAAATACTAAATGTTCATCCTAATTACTTATCCACTATTTTTAATCGTGAAACGGGTTCAAGTCTGACACATTTTATCACAACATTAAGGATGGAAGAAGCTAAAAAAATGTTAGCTTATACAGACCAATCCATATTAGATATAGCTTTATCTCTTGGATTTAATAGTCAAAGTTATTTTACGACAGTTTTTAAAAAATATACTTCCATGAATCCAAAGAAATACCGCAAAAGGTATAGGAAAGTGTAAGCGAGTGTTGTCTTGGATAGGTTTTCATATGATCTAGACGTCCCCATTAATAAACATACCTTTTCTTTCCTGTCCTTCACTATTTTAAATAATGGAGAGAAGGGCAAGATAAAATTGGGAGGGTTCAATATGGCTTTCGTTTTATCGTTAGTTATATCGGTGCTCTTAACACCAGTAGTAAAAAAATTAGCTTATAAGATAGGGGCCATGGACCAACTTGACCCACGAAAAGTTCATACGGTTGAAATGCCAAGGTTAGGTGGATTGGCCATTTATATAAGCTTTATCAGTGGATTTTTGATTTTCTCTCCCCAGCATCCATATGTATTACCGATAGTGGTAGCTAGTTCCATTATTGTGATTACTGGGATGCTGGACGATATAAGGGGATTATCCCCTAAAACGAAGTTACTCATGCAAATCGTATCTGCAGTTATTGTCATTGCTTCAGGCGTGCATATTGACTTCATCAATCTTCCATTTGGAGACCCTTTAGATTTAGGCTATCTCAGTATCCCATTTTCCTTGTTGTGGGTAGTTGGGATCACCAATGCCATTAATTTAATTGATGGTTTGGATGGCTTAGCGGCTGGAATTAGTTCTATTGCGCTTTTAACCATTTCATGTCTTGCCATTTTAATGGGAAATTCCTTTGTAACGCTTATTAGCTTCTTACTCCTAGGTGGAACTGTAGGATTTTTATTTTACAATTTTTATCCTGCAAAAATCTTTATGGGAGATACAGGATCACTCTTTTTGGGGTTTATGCTAGCCGTTATTTCAATGCTTGGCTTTAAACATGTTACCCTTTTTTCCTTTATCGTCCCTATTATGGTCTTAGGAGTACCCATTTCAGATACTTTGTTTGCAATGGTACGAAGAGCGATGCAAAAGAAACCCCTATTTGAGGCAGATAAAGCGCATTTGCACCACGGATTATTCCGATTAGGATTTAGCCATCCAGAAACGGTTCTTTTGATGTATGCCATAAGTGCTGTGTTTAGTTTAGCGGCGGTTATCTTATCACAGGCACAAATGTGGGGATCAATTATTGTCATCGCACTGTTTATCCTTATGATTGAGCTGATGGTTGAAATAACCGGATTATTAGGATTACAGTATCGGCCCATATTAAACCTGTTTCGAAAACAGTAACCCTTGGAGTGAAAGTGGCTTCAAGGGTTTTTTTATCCCGCATGAACGGGCAGCTGACCATGAAGGAAGGATGAAAAATTTAATGTATTATTTTCATGGGAGTAATACCCCCTCCCCAAGTCTTGAGTGAAACGAAAAGAATGGGTGGGGATAAACTGACAGTAAATGTCCGATTGGTTCAAGTGCCTTTAAGCTAACAATCAGTGGGTGACGGCCACTGATTGAAGTTCACTTTATTTTTAAAAAATAGTTGCATTCTGGTTGTGCTTGTTAGACGATAAAAGGAAGAGGGGGATAATCATGAAAAAATTAATCATGTTTATGAGCATCCTATTTCTTCTTTTTCTTGTCGCTTGTTCTGAAGAGGAAAAGGAAGATGGATTGTTAGATAATATTCCTGAGAAATACATAAATGGACCAAATGAAGATTATTTCTATGGGCCGGACCTGGAGCATTTTAATCTTACGGACGAAGAGAAGAAATTTATAGAAGAGAATGTTCCTCATATGGTCAATCAGAAGAACCTCCTATTAGAAGTGTATAACCGATATTATGATAAAGAACTTTCCTCTTATACTCTAGAGGAAATTGACAATCTTCTTCAAAGAAGTCAAGTATATCAAATTGGTCCTCAACAGGAATCGATTCTTGACGTTCGTCCTGAGATTGGATTTATGATTAGTGCCGGATCAAATGTTCATTACTTACTTGTACAATTAAAAGAACAGAAATTTTTAGATAAATTCCAGGAAGAGGGACAATCTGAATATTATTTTGGCAGTAGACCAATCAATGAGATTATTGATCAAGTTATGTATCAATACGTGATACAAGTCAAGCCGATCGTAAAAGTTCTGGAGGAGAAAGAAAATGAATAAGTGGAAGACAATCATTGTCATTCTTTTGTTGGTCTTTGTCTTTTTCTTGGCTACACAGGAAAGAAATAAAGAAGAAGTTTCCCATGATTTTTTTCTGGAAATTTCGGAAGAAGATAATGTGGAAATGTTTAATGGACGTATGTATCCTAATTGGGAGGCACCCAAAGAATTTAAAACAGAATCTAAAAACGGGAAAGAACTTCAATTGATTTTTGGTGAAACGAAAAAAGAAATTGAAAGTTATGTAAAAAAAACGAAACAATTTGATGAAATAAATGAGGAAGCCATGAGCCTCATGAAAACTCACTATGAGCGAATGAATATGCTTTGGAATCGTTTGTATGAGTTGGAATCGGGGGGGGATTCGAGAGAAAATCAATTCATCATAGAAACTTCCTACTGGTATGAGAATTATGTAAACACAATACAATCCCTATTTTCTATGTTCGGAAATGTAGGAAGTAAAGAGGAGGACCTTCTTAACATGGGGATTTTTCCTGAGGAATTCAACAGCATTGATGGAATTTTAAGGTATCCTTACCGATTTGCAGGACAGCGTTATAATGAATTAATCTCACGGTTTTACAATCAATATGGACAAGAACAATAGGCAGGGATTACGAGAGTCCAGTGAACCTCTCCAACTAAATCCATAGATTTTGATGGAGAGGTTCACTGTTTTATTTTCATGGGAGTAATCCCCCCACTTCAAATCTTAACTAAAAATGAGAAGAGTTGGTGGGGAACAAACTGTCTGTAAAAATGTTCATTTGATTCATGGGCTTTAGGTTGGGTGCTAACAATCAGCGGGGGACGACCACTGATTGAAGTTTCCCTTTATGAAAATAAGAATGGATTATCTAGAATGGAAATAATAGGTTCAAGCCATAAAGATTTGAGTAAATATCCACTAATACCTACAGCCAAAAATAGCAAAGTAAGATGCAACATAGGATCCAGTCGCTTCTTAATGATGAATAAAGAACCTCCCAAGAATCCAAAACCTAATAAAAGCGAGATGGCGAGAACAAAAAGTGCGATTGGCGATTCAAAAAAAGCTAAAACGCAAGCCAAGATCATAAAAACCGCAGGATATAAATAGCTCCATCCCATATAATTAATGGTTAAGGGGAAATTGAGTTTTTGATCATCAGAAGGAAACAGTAACAAAATGATAGCTGCCACAATAAATACAAGGAATAGGGCAGTTCCAGGAAAAACAATAAGCTCTAGAAAGGCATCTTTATAAAACAGCTCATGATATTCTATGGAAAATATGTACAAAACCAGCCCAAATAGAAAACTATATAAACCTAAAATCCATCCACCTATCTTCTTTGGTAGATGTTGTTCAGTAAAAATCGTGCTCGGTGTTTTCCATGCCTGCTTAAGAAATAGGGAGGGTGAAATTGTTTGTTGTACTTCTTCGGTTACTGTTTCATCCTCAAAAAGACTTTCTTCTAAAAATGGCTCCTCATCTTGGTGATCGGGTCTTGTCCAAGTAGGCTTGCCGGATTGCTTAGGCTTTAATTTCTGGTTGAGAGAAGATGTAGAAGTGAGAGGTTCCCCACAAGATACGCAAAAACGGGAATTGCTATTTTCGGTAAAACAATTTGGACATTCCATAAAGAAGATTCTCCTTTATTAGCAGATAGAAAGATTAAAATATGTCTAGCTCCAGCAAAAAAGTTTCAACGATTAATCTTCGGCGGAGTTTTTGCCTCGAGTCATCGCACGAAGGAAAGCTACATAGACCTTTTTCGCAGAAACAAGTGCTTTTCTTGTTTCGGGGGGCGCTTGCACTTTTCTTATGGATACTTACTCCTCTATTGTCTGATATAACAAAAACAATATCAACTATTCTTTTCGAGATTTCCTGGGAAATAAGGAGGTATCTAGACGGCCTTCGACAACATCCTTTTAGAATCAAGTGAAATTATTCACATATTTGTTAAAGATTTTCCGTTGATTTACTTTTTTTTAATCTATAATGAAGGCAAATAGGGGGATGATTTTGATGAATAATTTTAAATTTTTTGTATTGTGCACATTATTCATGATTGTTTTGTTAGTTTTTGTCCCTTGGAACACTGTCAAATCAAAAGATTCTGTGGAAACTATTAATCGTGGAATATATGTTGAAAACCTCCCTTATTATGATGTGGTAAAATAAAAAGACGCCGAGATGGCGCCTTTTTATTTATCCTTCTTTATTTATTGAACGGACTCCTTTTGTATTAGCTAACGTACTTATATTGGATGGTTCAATTCCTAGATGATGCTTAAGTTCTAATTGAACATCCTTCACATTTTCATCCTCTAGCTGGAAGTAATAGACCTGGTTAATGTAAACACCCTGGCCCTCAAGCTGTAAGGATTCAAACTTCACGTCTTTGTCTAGTGCAAAATCACGAAATGAAAGCATTTGATCGAAGGAAAGGTTAGTTTTCATATTATTCCCAACCGATCGGATGATATCGTCATATTTACTTACAGAAGTGATGGTGGTTGCTTTTGAAAAGATAGCTTTCACAATTTCAACCTGTCGTTTTCCACGTTCTAAATCACTATCATATTTTCTGGTTCTTGCGAGGGCCAAAGCTTCTTCTCCATCAAGGTGCTGCAAGCCCTCTTCGATATAGATCGCATTCTGTTCATCTTTGCTGTTCTGTTCCTGAATATCAAAAGGCACATCATAATAAATACCATCTAATGAATCAACCACTTCAGTGAAGGCTTCAAAATTCAAACGCACGTAATAGTCTACGGGAATATCTAATGCCTCCTCCACCGTTTCGACAGTTGCATTAATTCCTCCAAAGGCATGGGCGTGGGTGATTTTATCTTTTTTTCCTTCCACTGGGATGTAGACGTATGAGTCCCGTGGAATGCTTAAAAGTTTGACGGATTTATTTTCCGCATTGAAAGTAGCTAAAATCAAGGCGTCCGATCTTGGATTTCCCTGATCAGTCCTTGTTTCACTATCATCAACACCAACAAATAATACAGAAATATTATCCATTCCTGGAGTTATATTTTTTTCGCGTTTATCGGAAAGCTCTCCTCTGTCCAATTCCTGATGTGCCTGGTCGGCTGCCTTTTTAGCCTGATCAGTTAGATAAACTCCATATCCTATAACAGTTCCTATTAATAAAAGGATTGTTATCGAAACATTCCAAAGAACACGTTTCCTCCAATTCGGACGTTTCTTTTCCATGTACATTCTCCTTCTGTCTTCCTTCTTAGTTGTTTTGCATGTTGGAAGAATTTTATGAACGATAATCAAATTCTTTATATATTTGCTCTCCTTTTTTACAATTGGCCTGGTCACTCGTTAAATCAATGATCCAGTTTGTAAATACCTCAACTTCCTCCACAGGTACATAAATATATATTTCCACATGTTCTAAATATTCAATCCGGTCTAAAAAATACGAAGATTTCCTTAGTTCATTTTCTAGCTTTCCTAACAAAGTGTAATCAGCAATTACTTTCATTTCCTGCATCAGTTGGCGGTGAACAATTCCAATTTCATTTAATGCTTCAGAGGTTGACTTTGAATAAGCTCGAATTAGCCCACCAGCACCAAGTTTTATGCCTCCAAAATATCTAGTGACAACAACTGTCGTATCTTTCAGCCCCTTTTTCTTTAAAACTTCCAAAATAGGGACACCAGCAGTTCCACTAGGCTCGCCATCATCATTCGCTTTTTGAATCTGGTTATGCTCCCCAATTAAGTAAGCGGAACAATTGTGGGTAGCATCATGATGTTTCTTCTTCATTTTTTGGATAAAATTTTGTGCTTCTTCCTCTGTCTCAGTACGCATGACATGACCAATAAAGCGTGACTTTTGTATTTGTATCTCATGGGCACCTTCACCCTTAACGGTATAGTATGATTTAATCATCTTGCTTCTAACCTCCTAAAGAATTATTATAAAGTCGAGAGACTAAATGTTCAAATAGAACGTTAGTACCCAAAAAAACTCAGTATTTTGAATGAATTTTCATAAATACCCCCAAAAATAACTTGCTTCTTACGAATAGGTTTTTTGAACATGGATGAAGGAGACGGTTCTCATGTCGGAAAAAAAACATAGTGAAAAAGCACTTGATTCAATTATCAATGAGATGATTGATACGGTGACCAATAGTAAGGATGAGATTTTTCACATCGGTGAACGGTCCCGAAATGAATATGAACAGCTCAAGATGGAGCTTGAAGAAACGAAGAAACTCGTTTATCAAATGATCGATGAGGGGGATACGCTCGACAAAAGAGTTCGTTTTTCACGAATCCGATTATCAGAAGTGAGTAAGCATTTTGATAAATATAGTGAAGAAGAAATTCGGGAGGTTTATGAGCAAACTCATCAACTACAAATGACGCTTTCTGTAAACCGTGAAAAAGAAAAACAATTGCGCCAGAGACGTGATGAACTTGAACTCCGACTTAAGAATCTCGGTGATACGGTAGAAAAAGCAGAAGGTTTAGTGACGAAAATCTCAGTAATCCTTAATTACTTAAATGATGACTTCAAAAAGGTGACAGAAGAATTAGAAACAGCAAGAGAAAAGCAAGCCTTTGGTCTTCAAATCATTGAAGCGCAAGAGGACGAAAGACGTAGGATATCAAGAGAAATCCACGACGGGCCAGCACAAATGCTCGCCAATGTAATGCTTCGTTCGGAGATTGTTGATAAAGTTTTTCGAGAACGAGGACCAGAGGAAGCAATAAAAGAAATCAAAAATGTCCGTAAGATGGTCCATTCAGCTCTATATGAGGTTCGTCGAATTATTTATGACTTACGTCCAATGGCTCTTGATGATTTAGGATTGATTCCTACTTTAAAAAAATACTTAGCAACTGTAGAAGAATATAATCATATCCCAATAAAGTTTATTTCTTTAGGTGCAGACCGACGACTTGATTCCAAATACGAAGTTGCCCTTTTTCGTTTAGCACAAGAAGCGGTTACGAATGCTGTGAAGCACGCAAGGCCATCCATGGTTCAAGTGAAAGTAGAAATTAGAGGAGAACGTGTGACCCTAATCATTAAGGATGACGGTATTGGATTTGATCCTTCTGAAAAAAAGGAAAAATCCTTTGGAATTGTTGGGATGAAAGAGCGAGTAGACATGTTAAATGGGGAGATCACTTTTGATTCGAAAATTAATAGTGGAACGATGGTTATGCTACAGGTCCCTTTATCAACAGTAAGTCAAGTAAAGGCTGTCAATAGGTGATTTTTTATATTATAATGAATATAGATTTGGACGTATTACTTATTAATAACGTTTATACCGCATGAACGGGCAGCTAACCATGAAGCAAGCTTCACCAACAAGGATGAAAAATTTAATGTTTTATTTTCATGGGAGCAATACCCCTCAAGTCTTAAGTGAAATGAAAAGAGTAGGTGGGGGATAAACTGCCCGCAAATGTACAATTGGTTAGGTCATACCATTTGGTGCTAACGATCAGTAGGGACGGCCACTGATTGAAGTTTCATTTTATAAACGATCATTTTTCCTACACTCAGCGTTACAGTCACCATAGAAGGAAATGGTTCCGTGTGAATGACTTAAAAATTTAATTAATAAAATTCAGGAGGATGGGTATGGCTGTAGAGATTGTGTTAATTGATGATCATAAATTGTTTCGTGAAGGTGTTAAGAGAATACTAGAGTTTGAGCCTGCCTTTTCCGTTGTAGCAGAAGGTAGTGATGGACAAGATGCCATATCCTTAGTTGAACAACATCGTCCAGACGTCGTATTAATGGATATTAATATGCCAAAGTTGAACGGTGTTCAAGCTACAGCAGATCTTATTCAAAAATTCCCAGAAACCAAGGTGATCATTCTTTCAATTCACGATGATGAGAGTTATGTAACCCACGCCCTAAAAACAGGTGCCCAAGGATATTTGTTAAAGGAAATGGATTCTGATTCTCTTATTGAGGCTATAAAAGTGGTAAGTGAGGGAGGATCATACCTTCATCCTAAGGTAACTCATAATCTAGTGAATGAATATCGCCGCCTAGTACAAGAAGAAGGAAAGGTATCACAGAATAAAGTGATAGAATATCGCAAGCCTCTTCATTTATTAACAAGAAGAGAATGTGAAGTCCTCCAGCTTTTGGCTGATGGGAAAAGTAATAAAGGCGTAGCAGATACCCTTTACATTAGTGAAAAAACAGTAAAGAACCATGTAAGTAATATTCTTCAAAAAATGAATGTGAATGACCGAACCCAGGCTGTAGTAACTGCCATTAAAAATGGCTGGGTTGAGGTCTTATGAGAAACTCGCTTTTAAAGTGGGTTTCTTTTTTTGGTTGGTTAGAAAATATAACTTTTAGTTGAGCTTGACGTTATTAGATGAATAATAAGACAAATGTTCCTTATGGATTTCTTTATAGTATCAGCTATTTACAAGTTGTTAGAGAATTTGTCTAGCTCCAGCGCCCTATCGACTGAAGTAGGTTCCTTCATGTCATGATAAATAAATATGCATGATTATTAAGGAATGTGATGCAACATGCTGAAGATTCATGTAAAATATAAAGAAATATCAGTTTTTTTTGAAGGAGAAAAATAGCATGAAAACTGCGGTTTTAACGGACAGTACTGCCTATATACCTCAAGAAATAAGAGAACAAAAGAATATTCATATGATTCCACTAAATGTCTTAATTGGGGACAAATCCTATAAAGAAGAAGTAGAGATTACAGCTGAAGAATTTTATCAAAAGGTTCGAGAATCAGAAGAGTTCCCTAAGACAAGTCAACCAGCAATTGGTGATGTGGCAGCTAAACTGGAAGAATTATCGAAGGATTATGATGCAGTTGTTGCTATCCATTTGTCAAGTGGAATAAGCGGTACCTTCCAAGGAACCATTACAGCATCCAGCATGGTAGACGAAATTAAGGTTTATCCCTTTGATTCAGAAATAAGTTGTATGCTGCAAGGATTTTATGTTCTTGAGGCTGCGGAAATGGCAGCAGCTGGTGCCCATCCAGAAGACATCATCAAACGATTGGAAGAAATGAAAAAGTCCTCTCGTGCATATTTTGTGGTGGATGATCTAACGCATCTTCACCGAGGCGGCCGTCTATCTGGTGCGCAAGCGATTATGGGTAGTCTGTTACAAGTGAAACCTGTTTTGCATTTTGTGGACAAGGTCATTGTTCCTTTTGAAAAAATCCGGACTCGTAAAAAAGCTTTGAAACGAGTTACCGGTCTTTTTGAAGATATTGCTCAATCAGGTGAACCCATCCGAGCAACGGTGATCCACTCCAATTGTGAAGAGGACGCCTTGGAACTAATAGCGGAACTTGAATCTCGTTTTCCGAATGCTGAGTTTGTCTTAAGTTATTTTGGCCCTGTTATCGGCACCCATCTTGGGGAGGGAGCTCTCGCTTTAGGTTGGTACAAAAAGTAAACTGAACTTATTTATTTTTATTTTCCCCATCGTATTTTCGGTGGGGGTATTTTTGTTTTGTGGTTTGGTTGATGGGAGTGAACATAAAAAGAGTTAACCTCCTGACTTGAGCCAAAAGGGTTAATTTTGAGCTTTTAGAAACCCGCGCATTAACCATTTAATTCTGAGCATTGAATGAGTGAATGGTGAGCATTAGATGGATAAGTTGCGCTTATCGATAGATACTTGAGCATATAGCTAAAGAAGTGCGCTATCACTCAAAAAACCTGAGCATTAAACCTGAAAATTTGAGCATAGACCATCAAGATTCCGAGCATAGACCTAAAAACCTGCGCATAGCATTTTTTGTATGAGCATAGAGCGATGAATATGAGCATAGAAAGATCAGAAGCTTATAAAGTTAATTTTGAGCTACATTCATTTCAGAAACCCGCGCATTAACCATTTAATTCTGAGCATTAGATGGATAAGTTGCGCCTATCGATAGATACTTGAGCATATAGCTAAAGAAGTGCGCTATCACTAAAAAAACCTGCGCATTAAACCTGAAAATATGAGCATAGACCATCAAGATTCCGAGCATAGACCTAAAAACCTGCGCATAGCATTTTTTGTATGAGCATAGAGCGATGAATATGAGCATAGAAAGATCAGAAGCTTATAAAGTTAATTTTGAGCTACATTCATTTCAGAAACCCGCGCATTAACCATTTAATTCTGAGCATTAGATGGATAAGTTGCGCCTATCGATAGATACTTGAGCATATAGCTAAAGAAGTGCGCTATCACTAAAAAAACCTGCGCATTAAACCTGAAAATATGAGCATAGACCATCAAGATTCCGAGCATAGACCTAAAAACCTGCGCATAGCATTTTTTGTATGAGCATAGAGCGATGAATATGAGCATAGAAAGATCAGAAGCTTATAAAGTAAAGCCTACAAAAATTATAAGCTTTTAAAAATCATATCCTTACAAAATCCAGACAGTCATGAATTAACGTAACTTTTTTAATTGAAGGACTTTTTTAACAAATGCCGTATATTAACTATGTCATCAAAAATGAATCTCAAGGAGGTCCTCTATTATTGAAACTCATTAAACCACATTCAAATCCCACTCCATCAATAACCTTCAGCAGAATCACCCAGCCTTCTCCTTACACATCACAACTAGCCGGCCGTCTTCTACTAAGAAAAGAAATTCAACTCCCTGAAGATATTTTTCAACAACTCCTACAACATCATTATTTAATTGAAAAGCCACCCATCCTAAAAACGATAGGAGGGTACCAATGTCAGCGATGTGGTGCTAATAAGAAGCATCAGTTTGGGTTGATGCCTTGTTTGAATTGCGGAAAGCCGTGTCTATATTGCCGGAAATGTGTGGTCATGGGCAGAGTGCAATCTTGTACACCTCTATATGAATGGAATGGACCGGATATTTCATTTTCAATACCAGAAAAGCCATTATCTTGGGAGGGGAGCTTAACAAAGGCTCAAGAACACGCTTCTCAAAAAATTGAACAGGCAATGTATGATAAATCTCGGTTGCTGGTCCATGCGGTGTGTGGGGCGGGGAAAACCGAAATGCTTTTCGCGGGAATATCAAATGCTTTCCAAAGAGGGGAACGAATTGCTATAGCCACACCCCGGAGTGACGTTGTACGCGAGTTGGCTCCGCGCCTAAGGCAAGCATTTTCCCAAATATCCATTGCTGCTCTGTATGGAGGAACAGAGGACATTCCTGACGGAGCACAACTAATCATTACAACCACTCATCAACTCTTCCGATTCAGTCAAGCCTTCGATGTCATGGTGATTGATGAGGTCGATGCGTTTCCTTTTCATGGGGATCCATCGCTCCCGTTTGCTACTAAAAGGGCGACCAAGCTAAACGGTGCAACCATCTACCTCACCGCAACCCCACGATCCGATTTGAAGCATCAAGTTCAACAAAGGAAACTGGACGTCGTCTTTGTACCCGTTAGGTTCCATGGACACCCACTTCCTGTCCCCAAATTTCAACTCATTTACAACTTTTCTAATATTCTTCAAAAGAATCAGCTACCTAAAGCCATCGTTCAATGGATAAAGCAAAAGCGCACAACAAATCGACGCCTTCTCCTGTTTGTCTCTGAAATTGAAATGGCCCATATGGCGAAAGAGATCCTAATCCACAAATTCCCTCACGAAACTATCGAAAATGTCCATGCGGCTGACCCTGACCGGGAGCAAAAAATCCTTCTCTATCGGCAACAAAAAATATCCATTCTTATTACTACCACTATTTTAGAAAGAGGAGTAACATTTCCATCCATTGATGTAGCCGTTATCGATGCAGGCCATGAGGTGTTTGATGAAGCAGCCCTCGTGCAGATTGCTGGAAGGGCAGGGAGGAGTGCTGATGATCCAACGGGGGAAGTCATCTTTTTTCACAATGGTCTTACTATAGCTATGAAATCCGCGAAGAAGTCCATCCATGAAATGAACAAAAAAGGAGAGAAGATCAAACATGACCCATTGCCTATGGTGTGATATCGAAATCATTCCTCAAATCACTTGGGAAACCTTTTTGATTTACCAAAACCCATCCCCTATTTGTGAAAAATGTGATTCCATGCTGCAACTGCTTCAAGGGACTCGTTGTCTTATTTGCAATCGCGAGCATCCAAGCGGAGGACTTTGTTTTGATTGTGAACGGTGGGAACAAAATCCTCAAACGAAAGGGCTTCTCACAACAAACCATTCCCTTTATACCTACAACGACTCCATGAAAGAAATCATGGCAAAATGGAAATTCCGTGGAGACTACGTTCTCATTCAAATGTTCCAAGAAAAAATCAATAAGGCCTATAAGAAGCTCCTCTCAAAATCCTACCAGCCTATCCTAGTTCCTATCCCTTTAAGCGAGGAACGTTCCAAAGAAAGAGGATTCAATCAAGCAGAGGCTATCGCAGAATGTATGGACCCCAAAAGGATTCAACACCCTCTCCAAAGAATCACTTCGGAAAAGCAATCAAAAAAAACAAGATATGATCGCCTGCACAGTCAAAATCCTTTCACAATCCAGCACTCCATCACTCAGCCCGTCCTCCTCATTGACGACATCTACACAACAGGCTCGACCCTAAGACAGGCAGCAGCAATACTTAAATCGAATGGATGCCCGGAAGTTCGTAGTTTTACACTGATCCGAGGATAGATTGCAAAATTACCACCAATTTGACAGAAATCCGACAAAATTCGATCAATCCCTCTTTTCCCCACCTCCCATTGACGATATAATGAGCACAAAGGGAAACAAAAGAGGAGGAACCCACCCATGGGCGAATTATCCAACTGCCCTCGTTGCGGAGCACTTTTTGTAAAAACAATAAAATCAGTCTGTCCCGAGTGCTCCAAAGAGGAAGAAAAAGCATTTAACATTGTCTACGAATTTATCCGTCGCAGAGAAAATAGAGAAGCAACGATATCAGAAGTGGTCGAAGGAACTGGTGTCGAGGAAGACCTTATCATCAAATTTATCAAAGAAAAACGAATCCGAAGCACCCATTTTCCCAACCTAACCTATGAATGTGAAAAATGTGGAGCCCCAATTAAAGAAGGTGTCATCTGTACATCTTGCCAAGCAGGGCTCAAATCAGAACTGGACTTCAATGAACAGCTCGAATCTATTAAACAACGGAACCAACAGGAAGAACACGCCAAAGCAAATACATATTTCGCCATCAACAAAGACAAAGATAAATCAAAATAACTCTAAACTTTTTCCGAAACCAACCGATAGTAAGAGTAATAGGAACGAGGAATACCGAAAGAGGTGATCGGAAATGAAAATTCATGGACCAAATCATATGAATATGAACCCATACAAAAAACAAATACAAAAACAGGCTGAACTTGAGCAGAGCGGCAAACAACAAGATAAAATCGAAATCTCCAGCGAAGCCAAACAAATGCAAGAAGCTAATCAGGCCGTAGAAGCACGCCAAAAGAAAGTCGCAGAAATCAAACAACAAATTGAATCCGGCGAATACCAAATAGACCCAAAAGCCACCGCCCAAAAAATGATCGACTTTTGGACCAACAAATAAATTTTCTCACTAAAACTACTAAAGAAAGGAGACGGACCACATGCCCAACACCATAAAACCCATACTCCAAACCATGGAACGTCTCTACAAAATACACCAAAGCCTACTCAACCTGTCCCAACAAAAAACCGAATACCTAAAAACCAACAACATCCAAGCCCTCCAACAACTCTTCCCAAACGAACGCAAACACATCCAAGCCCTCGAAACCTTGGAAAAAACGCGATCAGAGTTAGTAGAGACATGGATACAAGAACACGGGCCGTCTGGGATAGAGCCAACCCTTTCGAACTTGCTCCCTACTGTTCAGGATGAGGAGGAACGAAAGCAGCTCCAAACTATGAGCGACGAATTCATCTTGATCATGGCGGAGATTAAGCAACAAGAAGCGTTGAACCGTGAGTTAACGATGCAGTCTTTGCAGTTTGTGGAATTAACGATGGACATGCTGCAACCAACTTTAAAGAATATGAATTATGGAAACCCAAATACGAAAGGCTCAGGTGTGGAACCGAAGAGATCAGTCTTTGATTCCAAGATATAGGAGAGGAGTTCAACGATGTCATCAACTTTTTTTGGATTAGAAACAGCAAGGCGCGCACTGACAACACAGCAGTCCGCTTTATATACGACGGGCAACAATATAGCCAATGCCAATACAGAAGGCTACACTAGGCAACGTGTCAATTTTGAACAAACCTCACCTTATCCACCAGCCTCGAGAAACCGGGAACAAATTCCAGGTCAAATGGGGACAGGAGTCACAGCAGATTCAGTTCAACGAATTCGTGATCAATTTTTAGATATTCAATATCGAGGGGAAAATAGTAAGCTAGGATACTATGATTCTAAGGCAGCTGCTATGAGACAGATGGAGGATATTTTGAACGAACCGTCTGAAGAAGGACTCTCAAAAGTATTAGACCAATTTTGGCAATCTCTTCAAGATTTAGCGGTTAACCCTGAGGAATCGGGTGCACGATCTGTTGTGCGACAACGTGGAATATCGGTGGCAGAGACCTTTAAATACATGTCTTCTTCCTTATCATCTATTCGAACAGATCTTGAGCATGAGCTAGAAGTAACAAAAACAGAGTTCAATTCCTTGTTGAGCCAACTTCAAGGAATTAACCAGCAAATTGGGGAAATCGAGCCCCACGGATATTTGCCTAATAATCTATATGATGAACGTGATATTTTACTGGATAAGCTTTCTAGTTTAGCTAATATAAAGGTTTCTTATGTAGGGAGCGGGGGGCAGCCGAATGCCATTGCTGAAGGCCGAGCTTCGGTAGAGCTAGTGGGACCAAGTGGAGCTTCCTATAATCCACCTGTCATGATGTTGGACGGAGCTACTAACCAAGTGAATCAGATGACCATTAATTTCGATAATTCTCTTGGGCAGAATGCTATTGGGACAATTGAAATTGGAGGCCAAACCTTTAGTGGAGCCAACTTCACTTCTAAAGGAAAGGTACAAGCCCTTATTGAATCCTATGGTTACATAGATAATGGTGTGATCAAGGGTGAATACCCAGAAATGCTAGATAATTTGGATAAGATGGCGTTTGAATTTGCTACGGAATTTAATCATATCCACAAAGGTGGTTATGATTTAAATGGAACTGTAGGTGGTGATTTCTTCGTTGTAAGTGCCAATTATTCAGCAACTAACCTTGATGTTGTACAAGCCATTAAAGATAATGGAGACCTTATTGCAGCAAGTAACGATACTAAAAGTGGTGATGGGGGGAATGCAAGTGATCTTGCAAACGTTTTGCATACTTCTCTCCCCAATCTTGGTCAGAACACAACGGTGAAAAGTTTCTATGAATCTGCTATTGGCGAAATGGCAGTTATCACTCAGGAAGCCATAAGGCAGACAAATAACGCAGATGTCTTACGTCAACAAGTCGAAGAGCGTCGCCAATCCGTAAGTGGCGTTTCTCTAGATGAGGAAATGACGAACATGATCAAGTTTCAACATGCTTATAATGCGGCAGCTCGCAGTATGACAGCTGTCGATGAAATGCTCGATCGAATCATTAATCAAATGGGATTAGTCGGAAGGTAGGGATCTAGATGCGAGTGACTCAAAGTATGCTAACAAATAATATGTTGAAAAACCTTAGCCGGAGCTATAGCAATCTCGATAAGTATTCCGACCAGCTTTCCACAGGTAAAAAAGTAAACCGTCCTTCTGATGACCCAGTGGTTGCCATGAAGGGGATGAATTATCGGTCTCAGTTAACAGAGGTGGAGCAGTTTCAACGGAACCTTGGAGAAGTATATAACTGGATGGATAATTCTGATTCAGCTCTTGATAAGGCTACGCAAGCCCTTCAACGCTTACGTGAATTGGCAGTTCAAGCTAGCAATGGGACGTATGAAGAAAACCAACGCGAGAGTATTGCTAAGGAAGTGGATCAATTAAAGGAACATTTAATTGACATTGCTAACACAAAGGTAAACAATAAATATATTTTCAATGGAACGGATACAAAAAATGCACCGTTAACGGTAGATTCGGTTACAGGGATAATCGCAACATCAGGAACTACAAATCCAGTAATGATTGAGGTTTCTGGTGGAACAAAGCTTCAGGCAAATATTAATCCACAGAATGTATTTACTGATCAGTTGTTTGCAGATATTAATGAATTCTTAAATGCTTTAAAGTCAGATAATGTGGCAAATGTACAAGCAGCTATTGGCAATCTTGATACACATATTGATAATACAGTAAATGAAAGAGCAGACTTAGGAGCTAGGATGAATCGGTTAGAATTGATTGAAAATCGATTAGCGGAGCAGGAAGTTATTGCTACTCGTACGATGTCTGATAATGAAGACATAGATATTGAAAAGGTCATTGTGGCTCTAACTTCTCAAGAGAGTATTCATCGTGCGGCCTTAAGTGGAGGATCACGAATCATTCAACCAACTCTTCTTGATTTTCTACGCTAAACATAAGACTTGTCACGTTTGTGTGGCAAGCCTTTTTACTATTATTTTGTAAAGAGGTGAGAATGAATGAAATTACCTCAGGTTAGATTGGAGTCTCAGATGGCTCAGATTCAAATTCAATTAACCTCTGCGTCTCAAACCACACAGCAGCCCAATACTACCCAAACTATTCGGCAGCCGGAAGCGGAGATAAGGATAGAGAAGACACCATCGAAGTTAACTATTGATCAAACGCAGGCCTGGAATGATATGGATCTAAAAAGTGTAAAGAAAAGAATTGAAGATGCCGCACAATTAGGAAAGCAAAAAGTAATGGAAGGTGTGGCAAGACGGGTACGACAAGGGGAAGAATTGATGGAGATTGAGAATGGAGGTAATGTACTTCAAAGGCAAGCTTCTGAAAATGGACATCGACCTGAAAAACAATTTAATATAGGGTGGATTCCCTCTCATTTTTCGGTTAGGATTGATTATCAACCCTCTAAGGTAAACATCAATGTAAAGACTCAACAGCCAATCATTGAAAATAGGGCCAGTAAGCCTATTATTAATTATCAACCTGGTTCAATTGAGACAAGTTTAAAACAGCAAGCTAATCTTGAAATTGATTTTGAAAATCTAGCATTTCGTGGTCCAAACTTCGAAATGCCTTTATAAGGATGTGTTCTATAGATGAAGATAGAAACAAAATATTTAGGTGAGATTGAAGTTTCGGAAGAACAGGTAATTACTTTCCCACACGGGATTCCTGGGTTCCATGAGTTTAAAAAGTTTGTGTTATTAGAAATCCCAGAGACACCCCCATTTATGGTTCTTCAATCAGTGGAAGAGTCCTATGTGGCTTTTGTTGTTGTAAATCCATATGTTTTCCGAAAAGATTATGAATTTAATTTAAACGAATCTGCTCAAGAGTTACTAGAAGTAGATTCAGAAACTGATCTCAAAATTTTTTCGATTCTTTCCTTAAAGGATCCTTTTGCATCAAGCACAATAAATCTTCAAGCACCGATTATTATTAACGCAAAGAAAAAAATCGGTAAGCAATACATAACGAATAGTAAGAGCTTTTCAACAAAAGAACCGATCACTTCTTCTGCAGTGAAGGAGGGCTAAAGAATGTTAGTTCTCACTCGTAAAGTAAATGAGGCCATTCAAATTGGAGAAGATATCGAGATTAAAGTGCTTGGGATCGATGGGGAGCAAATCAAATTGGGTATTTCTGCTCCTAAGCATGTAGAAATCCATCGAAAAGAAATTTATTTAGAAATTCAACGTGAAAATAGTGATGCAGCAAGCGTTTCGACAGATTTATTAAATTTATTGAAAAATAATACAAAAAAAGATTAAACATCCGACATTTTCCTCCGATAATAAAAATGTACCAGTACTGACGGACAGAGGCGGCCGACTCTAGTTCGTTTGTCATAGGTAACCACAAGGATGTGGGACTTACAAACTCAAGGAGGAAAAGTGAAATGAGAATTAATCACAACATTGCGGCGCTTAACACGTACCGCCAACTAACAGGTAACAATGCAGCAACACAAGGTTCTTTAGAAAAACTTTCTTCAGGACTTCGTATCAACAAAGCAGGAGATGACGCTGCTGGACTAGCAATCTCTGAAAAAATGCGTGGACAGATCCGTGGTTTGGATATGGCTGCTAAGAATGCACAAGACGGTAGACTAGAAATGCCGCTCTAAGCAGTAATGCTTAGATGAACACTCCGTGAATTCGGTGGAACCCCAAACCAACTTTGTGGATGGTGGGCAATACCGAGCCAAGCCTAATGAATCGGTAACAAGTAGTTAGGAAGGTGTGACGGTCAGGTGGTGAGGAACCGTACCAATAACCCACCCAAGAGCGCGGGGCATCCTACAGGGATGAAGATATGACCTGAACTTTATGGAAACATAAAGAAGCAGAGGATAAAAAACCACTGCGATAACAAAATTGATTTCTCTTATCCAAACTGCTGAGGGTGCATTAAATGAAACTCATTCAATCCTTCAACGTATGCGTGAACTAGCTGTACAATCTGCGAACGATACAAACACTGATACTGACCGTGCAGAGCTACAAAAAGAGGTTGATCAGTTAGCAGAGGAATTGACTCGTATTGCTGATAACACTGAGTTCAACACTCAAAAGCTACTTGATGGTACATTTGAGGGTACATTTCATATTGGTGCTAATGAAGGGCAAAGTTTAGATTTATCAATTAATAAGATGAATTCTCTTGCTCTAGGAGTAGGCGGGAATGAGACTGTAACAGAAGAAGTAACAGGACAAACCATTAGTAGTCTTCCAGATGGTACTGTAGAAGCATCAGTAATTCAAGCAGGTGCCAAATTTACAGTTGAAAAACTAGACAACACAGCTAATGTTGGTTCAGTAAATGATGCGCAATACATTTTGAAAGATGCTGATGGTTTAATTGTCGGTGCAAGTGCTGATGGACAGACCTATTCATTTGCTCAAGACACTTCTAGTGCAACTAATGATATTACAACTACATCTTTTGGAACAGCACAAACTTTAAATCTTTCAAGTGCGTCTGCAGTTGACAAAATCACTTCAGGAACAATTGAATTTACCGCAGCTTCAGTGGGTACTACTGGCGCTGATGAATCTGTAACATTTACTGCGTCTAACACTCTCTCTGATTCAAATATTAAATTGGGTAGCGGAGAATATAAAGTTGCAGATGGTTCTACTAGAGCTGATGTTGGTACTACAATGCAGGTACTAGTAAACACTGATACTAATGAAGTAGTAGCCGTCGGTGATAGCGCCACAGCTAGTCAAACATTCACTTCTTTAGATGGGGCAACAACTTTATTAACTACAACATCTACTTTAGCAACCAATCAATTAATAGACGTTTCTGGACAAGGTGGAATTGATGTTTCATCTCAAACAGCAGCAGATGCTGCAATTACAACAATCCAATCAGCAATTGACAAAGTATCAGCAGAACGCTCTAAACTTGGTGCATACCAAAATCGTTTAGACCATACTATTAACAACCTTGGAACTTCAAGTGAAAACTTAACTGCTGCTGAGTCTCGTATAAGGGACGTCGACATGGCGAAAGAGATGATGGCGTTCACTAAGAACAATATCCTTTCTCAAGCGGCACAATCTATGTTGGCTCAACTTTCCAACTTTATTAAGAAGAAACTCAACTTTTTAAGTAAAATGGAAACAGGGCGTCTTACTTGGTAACGAGTAAGAGTATAACTGGGTGAATTGCTGGAACTTCCTTAAGCTCCTTCAACCACAACGTAGCTGGAAACGGCAAGCGTGTAGGTTTGAAAATGAAGGTGATTTGGATAATCAGCAGCCAAGCTCCTGTAACGAAAGTTTGGAGAAGGTTCAACGACTAGAGAATACGGTCTAAGGGTTAGGCTAACCTAATCTATGACTATGAATCTCGTAGGGTGGCGAAAGCCATTCGAAGTGCCCAGCCCCTCATATTAAGGGTGAAGATATAGTCTATTCTATGATCGAAAGACATAGTGGCAAAGCAAGCCAACCAACAACCACAAGGAGTTCTTCAACTTCTTCAATAAGCTACAAAATAAAAAGAGGCCATTTTATGGTCTCTTTTTTACTAAGTCAATAACCCTGACTTTCGAATTTCGCCTATCTTGTAGACTGTTGACCAATAGGTTCTACCTAATTCATCTGCAATTTCTTGGTCCGTTGAACCTGAAAGTTTCATTTTAATAATTTTAGAGACTTCAAGGCTGGAATAAGGTTTATGTCTTTCGGACGAACTTAAAATGATGGAAATATCTTTTCCATACGAATTTTGAATCTTTTTCCTTAATAATTGTAGTTTCACTTCCAGGTTTGTTTTATAAAGCATAGAAGGAATTTCTTTAGAATATTTCTCTATTATTTTTAGAAAGTGAGTCACATCTTCTTCTCTGTTAATTTTCAGATGACTCCCTTTTCCGTAAGGACTATTGGTTACTACGAAAGATGTTTGGAAAGTATGATTAATGTGAGTGGCAAGAAGTTTGTTTTCCATAGGAGTTAAATTTAATGTACATATGCTTATAGTAGGATGACAATATAAGATTTTTTTTGACTTATTTAGGTGGTAGGAAATTCCTAAAGTGCCATCATCTAAGTATAATGATGTAAGAAAGATAGGGTGTGTGCATTTTGAAAGGAAATCTGCTGTCAGTATTTTTTCACCATTATGATATATTTGTGGGTGAAGTTCTGTAAAGTATGGATGACTTGGAGATCTTAAAAAGGTTCCATTTATAGAGAAGCCCAAATTCTTTAACTTGGATAACTTCCATTGACGATATGGCAACTGCTGTTTACAAAAGTGTTCTTGGTAATAAAAGTTTTTACTTCTTGCTGCACCTTTACTAATATACCCATCCCCTAGTAAACTCCCGAAAATTAATTGTTCTTGTAGAAAAGACGGCTTAAAATCAGGTATACTGCCTTCGTACCACTTTCTCCTATCCTTAACTAATTTTTCTTTAAGTTGGTTGAGATACTTTTCTGATTTAACGACATTATTTCTTTTTGCAATACGCCTTACAGTGCATTCATGAATACCTAAAAAATCAGCTATATCCTCAGTTTTTGAATTTGGGAAATGTTTCTTAATATAGTCCAATAAAAACTCGTCATCCAAGTTATTCACCCCTTAATTAGAACATACGTTCTGATAATCTTATTGTATCATATACCTCATATGAACTCTAATTTTTTGCAATACGTTTTTTCGACATTTTTTACTATAATTGCTTCATATTTTTAATATTTATCCGATATAAAAAGAAATACCATTAAAGGGGTTGGCAATGGCCATGAACGTGGGGAGACTGATTTCTGGATCCCAACTCCTGCAAAAGGCGGAACACATCGAGTATTCTACAGCTGCAAGAGAAAGGTCTCAGAACGAAGGAAATGTAGCTATTCAGAATCAAAATGTTATCAATAAAAAAGTGGAAAATGAAGCAAATACCATGGAAAATGATCGTGAACAGGTGAAGAGTATGGTGGAGGGGATTAATGATTTTTTGAAGCCAACCCACACATCCATGAAATTTGAACTCCATGATAAGTTGGACAAGTATTATGTTCAGGTAGTCGATTCAGATACGAAAGAAATCATTAAAGAAATTCCACCTAAGAAACTATTAGATGTTTATGCAGCAATGGCAGAATTCATGGGGTTCATTATTGACGAGAAGATTTAAAGGCTGGTGATAAAAACATGGTTGGTGGCGTAAATAATATGCGAATTGGTGGCTTAGCCTCTGGTATGGACATTGATCAAATTGTCGGAGACCTAATGAAGGCTGAGAGAATGCCACTTGACAAATTGCAACAGGACAAGACGTGGATGGAGTGGCAAAGGGATGCCTTCCGTGACGTCAATAAACTTTTACTAGAGTTAGATGAAAAAATTCTAGATATGAAACTAGAAAAAACATACACCTCTAAATCTACTACCTCAACAAATTCATTGGCTGTTACGGCAAGTGCAGCAGCGAGTTCTTCCAATGGAACATACTCTATTGAGGTGTCTGATTTAGCGACGGCAGCAATTAATGTGAGTGATAGTACTATTGTTGCTACAGGTCAGACTCTAGACCCAAACAAAACCTTTGCAGAGCAGCCAAGTAGTTTCGCAGGAGGAATTCAAACCGGTACTTTTAAGTTTTATACCTTTGATGAAAAAGGTGTAGAAGTTCCGCATGAAGTAACTGTTTCAAATACAGATACACTAAACAGTGTTTTGAACAGGATTACTAAAGCTGACAATGGGGTACGTGCTTTTTATGACACACAGTCCGGAAAAGTGGTTATGGAGAGGACTACCACAGGAGATTTTAATAAGGATACTGCTAACTACGGTGGTAAGGAAATTGTCTTTAAGGCTGGGGAGTCTGACTTTTTTACTGGGACACTGGGCTTAAGTCAAGCCTCTGAAACGGGTGGATCTAATGCAAGGTTTAAATACAACAATGCCTTAGAGCTTGAATCCACTACTAATAATTATACATTGAACGGTATCACATTTAATTTTTCAAATACTACACCTACCGGGCAGCCAGCAAAAGTTACTGTTTCTAATAATGTCGATGCTGCTGTAGACAAGATTGTGGCCTTCGTTGATAAATATAATGAAGTCATCGAAAAGATTAATGGAAAGCTGAATGAAGATAAGTATCGCGATTATAAACCTCTTACCGAAGAACAGAAAAAAGAGATGTCCGATAAGGATATTGAGCTTTGGGAAGAAAAAGCAAAAAGTGGTCTTTTAAAAGGTGAAACAATTCTGAGTTCGGGTTTGACTGGAATGCGTCAAAGTTGGTATGGAACCGTAAACAATACTAGTGAGTTTACTCATCTTTCAGAGATTGGAATTACAACAAGCTCAAATTACTTAGATGCAGGAAAACTATTAATTGACGAAGATGATTTAAGACAAGCCTTATCCAATAATCCTGAGTCAGTTTTTAAACTATTTTCTAACGATAGTAAGGGTGAAGGTAGAGGGATCATCAATCGATTAGAAGATTCTATTGAAAAAACAACATCGAATATTGAAGAGAAAGCTGGAAAATCCACACTGTCACAAGAACAGTATACAATGGGACGTCGCTTAAAGGATATGGATGATCGAATTGCCGCCTTTACAAGACGGTTAACCGATGTCGAGGATCGTTATTGGAAGCAGTTTACTGCTATGGAGAAGGCTATACAACGTATGAACGAACAATCGGCATACATGTTACAACAATTCAACGGTGGAGCTTAAGGAGTGTAGAAAATGTCAGTAAATCAATATCAAGCCTATCAAAACAATTCCATACAAACCGCATCTCCTGGAGAACTGACTCTCATGCTTTATAATGGGTGTCTGAAATTTATTCGTTTTGCTCGTAAAGGAATGGTAGAACAAAATATTGAAATGAAAAATATCAATCTCCAAAAGGCACAAAAGATTATTCAAGAGCTTATGGTAACCTTAAATCCTGAGGTGGAAATTTCTAAGGAAATGTTACCTTTGTATGACTATATTTATCGTCGAATGATAGACGCTAATATAAAAAATGATCCTGCCATTCTGGATGAAGTGGAAGAGCTTGTTGTTGAATTCAGAGATACTTGGAAGGAACTTTTAAAAACAGTTCGTGCTAATGAAGCGACAGGAAGCGAGCATGCCTGATGAGTTCAGTTAAAGAACTTCATAGAGTCACTTGCAAATTAAGAGAATTGATTACAAATGCTACAAGTAAAAATGAGCGTGAAAAAGTCATCAGTGATATATCATCACTAATTGAACAGCGTGGCCCACTTTTAGAAGGCCTCCCTTCCTCTTTTGAAGGTGAAGATAGAGAGCTCATGGAACAAATCATTTTGTGGGATAAAGAAACGAAACCGAAATTAGAAGAGATTTTTTCGGAAATTAAGGGTGATATTCGAAATTTACAAAGATCCAAGCAATCAAACAAAAAATATACCAATCCCTACAACCAGGTGTCTGTCAGTGACGGGATGTTTTTAGATAAAAAGAAATAGGTGATCACATGTCGGCTATCAAGGAAGAAGACTTATATTTTTTAAGACAATACAATTACCTGTTGGAAGTCATGCAAGAAGGATTTGACTATTTAGAGGAGAAATGGGGGCCAATGCCTCCTGTTGAAACGCAAAGAGTCCTCACAGATATCATTCATTCCTTTCAGCAGCTAAACCAAAGTCATAAACAAATTAAGGACATAATGAAATCTCAAGGAATTGAATTTTCTCCTTATATAGATGATTTTGAGAGCGTGATTAATGAGTTGTTTCAGTGGATGGAGATAGAAACCAACCATGAAAAAGAAAACGCCCTAGTTCAACGTGTCATCCCAAAGTTTTCGGACTGGCGCCAGAGTATTGGAAGTCTATTGCAACCTTATATTTCACATTAAAAATGGAACTCGTGCCGATGTGGTGCGAGTTTTTGGTTTCTATTGAAAAAACGTCACGTAAAAGGGGGAAATGTCACATAACTTGTTTTGGGTGACACGCAAAATGGCTTTTTTGGCACTCAACTGATTAACTTGTCACTTAAAGAGAAAATCTCATCAAAAATCATCACTTTAATGATGCCGACCGTCACATAGGAATTTAGGAAACAGGTCTATTAGCTCTCAACTCCCTGAGCCAGCACTCAACTAAGGAAATCATCACTACCCCATTTCAAACCGTCACTTAAATCCCCTCCGGTAGCACTTAAGTTTTTAAAACCATCACCTAACCATAAAAGTTAGCACCAAACCAATAAAATTTTTACTCAATTAGAGGAAATAGCACTGAAAACCCCCAAGCAATCAAACTAGAACGAAGAAAACCATTATCCACCAATAATTTTCACGTAAGGAGATAATCCTTTGTCTCCACGCCCAAAAAAAATACAACTTTGCAATATTAGCCTTTCTGCAAAAACACTGTCTCCAAGCGGTGTTATATTAGGAAGTTCTCGGTGTCGAAATATGCGTAAGTAATGTATTCACAGTGGAAACGTTCACAAAATTGTACGAGCATTGGAAAAACTTGTGAAATCAGGCATAACCGTACTAGCATATTGAATAGACTTTTGGTAAGATATCCTCAATCCAATATTTGCTTCGACACCGAAATATAATATATGACAAAAAATAAATGGGTGTTTAAGCAGGATTTTGGATGGGGAAAATAGAAATAAATATACATAAGTTGAAAGGAGGACACTGCTATGAAGTACAACGTTCGTGGTGAGAATATTGAGGTGACCCCAGCAATCAGAGAATATGTTGAAAAAAAGATTGGGAAGCTAGAACGTTACTTTGATACCCCGCCATCCTCTGAGGTACATGTAAACCTAAGCGTGTATAATGACGAGCAAAAAATTGAGGTGACCATCCCAATGATTAACCTTCTGCTTCGTGCAGAAGAGCAACACACTGATATGTATGCGGCTATTGACTTGGTAGTTGATAAACTAGAGCGTCAAATCCGCAAGTATAAAACGAAAGTAAACCGTAAATTCAAACAAGAAAATGCACCTAAATATGTTTTTGCTGAGTTAGAAAAAGAATCTCGTGATTTCGAGCGTGACAGTGACGATGAGGGAGGATTCGAACTCGTTAAGCAAAAGCGTTTCGATTTAAAACCAATGGATTCAGAAGAGGCTATCCTCCAAATGGATCTTCTTGGACATAACTTCTATGTCTTTACCAACGCAGAGTCAGGCGACACTAACGTTGTCTACCGTCGTCGTGACGGCCGCTATGGTCTCATCGAGCCTAGTTAAAAGCATTCTCTAACCCAAAGCCATCTCATTATGAGGTGGCTTTTTCAATATTAAGAACTGTTTATCCGCATGAACGGCAGCAATACCCCCAACCTGAAGTCTTAAGTGAAACGAAAAGAGTAGTTGGGGGTAAACTGCTATGAAAATAAAATATTAATTTTTTCATCCTTGTTGGTGAAGCTTGCTTCATGGGTGGCTGCCCTTAATGTCCGGGTGTTTCAAGGGCTTTCAGGTGGGTGCTAACAATCAGTGGGACGGTCACTAATTGAAGGTTCACTTTTTTTATTTGCACACCCTCATTACAGGATCATCCCAAATATCACAAAAAAACTTTAAAAACTACAATTTTTGAAAAACATCCCTAGATTTCCCCACAAAAAACGAAAAACCCATACTGTAAATCTTCATTTTTCGACAAAAAACCCCATTCATAATAAGCATTTCTGCAAGTTTACACCTTCGGATCAAGCGTGGTATAAAGAATCTAGAAGAGATAGGAGGGATAGAATGACATTTTCACAGGTCAATAACAAAGAGTTTGAAGAGCTACAACGCAAAGTCCTTCAACAGGAAGCATACATAGCAGAGCTAACAAAGATTTTAGCTATGACGAACCAGCATGTGAAAACGATCATGAACTGGTTACAGCAAGAACAATATTCCAAAAAGACTTCAATAAAAAATCCCCTCAATTGAAACTGCCTTTTCCTCCGAATCCACGTGTCACTCCTCATTAGAGAAAACAGTCCATCCCCGGGCTGTTTTTTCGCTTCTACCCCGGGTACAATCCAATAATCATTTCTGCATCAGTAAAAAAGGTTCACTAATGTTAATCACAGTTTTGCCGCGGCCGCGAGTCATCGCAGTAAGGAAAGCTACTTAGAGATTCTTCGGAGAAACAAATAATTTTCTTGTTTCGAGGGGTAGCCTATCGACTAGAGGGTTCCCTCCTTTCGCTGCCATAAGTCAACATCAATGAAGGAGGTTCGGTTAAAAGCGCAGCGTCCTAGGCCTGCGGTAACTCAGCCCCTTCCTGCAAAGATTGGTAACGTTTACGTGACCCGCATCCTCGAAAAAGTAAGCTTTTTCTTCGTGTGGAGAAATTCATCTGTTGCTTGCCGTATTTTTCCTCTGTTGTAGCATTCGGTGTCCTGTGAGCCTCCCCTCCTTACGTCGATTAGCATAAGGAAAACTCCTAAGAAAATTCATCGCTGAAACAAGTGGGTTTCTTGTTTCAAAGGGCGCTTTCTCTTTTCTAATTGGGACATATACCCTGTTCTTTCAAATTTGGCTCCCGAATAACTTGTCAGTAGTGGGGGTAAGTGGTAGGATTAAAGGTGGTATTTTGTATAATCTCGAGTAATAATGGAGACATCTATTTCATAATGAGGAGCGTTCGTTTATGCTTGCATTACTAAAAAAGGTTTTTGATGGAAACCAGCGTGAGCTCAAGCGTTTGGAGAAAATTGCTGATGAAATTGAGGCACTTGAGCCTGAAATCGAAAAGCTTTCAGATGATGGACTGCGCAAAAAAACGGAAGAATTTAAAAAACGTTATCAGGATGGAGAATCCTTAGACGATATGCTAGTGGAGGCCTATGCTGTTGTTCGTGAAGGATCGAAGCGCGTTTTGAAAATGCGTCCTTTTTATGTACAGCTATTAGGTGCCATTACCTTACACGAAGGAAACATTTCAGAGATGAAGACCGGGGAAGGTAAAACCCTTGCTTCTACAATGCCAGCTTACCTTAATGCCCTTTCTGGAAAAGGTGTTCATATCATCACAGTTAACGAATACCTTGCTGATCGTGACTCTCGCGAAATGGGAGAGCTTTTCAAATTCCTAGGGTTAACGGTAGGACTCAATGTAAATGCCCTTTCTAAGGAAGAAAAGAAGGAAGCTTATGAAGCTGACATTACGTATGGAACCAATAATGAATTTGGTTTCGACTATCTTCGTGATAACATGGTTTTATATAAGGAAAAAATGGTTCAACGTCCACTGAATTTTGCGATTATTGACGAGGTTGACTCCATTTTAATTGACGAAGCCCGTACACCATTAATCATTTCTGGTCAGGCTTCTAAATCGGCAAACCTATACAGAACAGCCGATTCTTTTGTTAGAACTTTAACCCTAGATAAAGACTACACCTATGATGTGAAAACAAAAGGTGTTCAATTGACTGAGGAAGGAATCAATAAGGCGGAGCAATTTTTCTCCATTGAGAACTTGTTTGATCTTTCCAATGTTCAGTTAACACACCATATTAACCAAGCATTAAAGGCTCATGCTTCCATGCATCGTGATACGGACTATGTGGTGCAAGATGGGGAAGTAATTATCGTTGACCAATTCACTGGACGTCTTATGAAGGGTCGTCGTTATAGTGATGGATTGCACCAGGCAATCGAGGCAAAAGAGGGTCTGCAAATTCAAAACGAAAGTATGACTCTTGCCACCATCACGTTCCAGAATTTTTTCCGTCTGTATCAAAAGCTTTCTGGTATGACTGGTACAGCAAAAACAGAGGAAGAAGAATTTCGTAATATTTATAACATGAACGTAGTTGTAATTCCTACTAACAAACCGATTATGCGTGATGACCGTCCTGATTTAATTTATAAAGGGATGGATGAAAAGTTTAAAGCGGTTGTTGAAGAAATTCAAAATCGTTATGAAAAAGGTCAGCCCATTCTAGTTGGTACAGTTGCCGTTGAAACTTCAGAATTGATTTCAAATTATCTGAAGAAAAAAGGCATTAAGCATAATGTATTGAATGCGAAAAACCACTTTCGTGAGGCTGAAATTATTTTGGAAGCAGGTCAAAAGGGTGCAGTTACGATCGCAACCAACATGGCTGGTCGCGGAACGGACATTAAGCTTGGGGAAGGTGTGAAAGAGCTTGGAGGACTAGCTGTTATTGGTACCGAGCGTCATGAATCACGCCGTATTGATAATCAGTTGCGTGGTCGTTCTGGACGTCAAGGGGATCCAGGGGTTTCCCAGTTCTATCTTTCCATGGAAGACGAGCTTATGCGTCGTTTCGGATCTGACAATATGAAGTCCATGATGGATCGTCTCGGTATGGAGAATGACCAACCGATCGAAAGTAAGATGGTTTCTCGTGCCGTAGAATCTGCTCAAAAACGAGTGGAAGGTAACAACTTCGATGCTCGTAAAACTTTACTTGCCTATGATGATGTTTTACGTCAACAACGTGAAATTATCTATAAACAACGCTTTGAAGTTCTTGATTCCGAAAATCTTCGTGAAATCATTGAGCAAATGATCCAATCTACACTTTCCCGTGTGGTAGAATCTCATACTCAAGGAGAATTGGAAGAGGAATGGGAGCTTGATAAAATTGTTGATTTTGTTCATGCAACCCTTTTACAGGAGGAAGACCTTAACGAATCTGAGCTTAAAGGCAAGGAACCTGAAGAAGTCATCGAGCTTATTATGGAAAAAGTTAAGAAGAAGTATGATGAAAAAGAGCAGGACTTTGGCTATGAGCAAATGCGCGAATTCGAACGAGTTATCCTACTCCGTTCTGTAGATTCCAAGTGGATGGACCACATTGACCAAATGGATCAATTGCGTCAAGGTATCCATTTGCGTGCTTATGGTCAAACCGATCCACTTCGTGAATACCAAATGGAAGGCTTCGCGATGTTTGAGCAAATGATTGCCGCTATTGAAGAGGAAGTCGCTAAGTATGTGATGAAGGCTCAAATTCGTTCGAATCTGGAGCGTCAAGAAGTGGCAAAGGGTGCAACGGCTGTTTCTGGGGACCAAACGAAACAGAAGAAGCGTAAGCCATTCGTAAAGACAGAGGACGTTGGTAGAAACGATCCATGTCCATGTGGTAGTGGTAAGAAGTATAAGAATTGTCATGGAAAATAGATATGATAGGCTGGCTTTCGCTTTTCGTTTAAAGGTGAAAGCTCCCTTATTTTTAGTGGTAAAAAGATATTATGGGTAGTGTTTTAAGGAAAAATGGATTATCCGGTTCCTAGGATAAATTTTAGAAAGATTATTTGCCGAGGTGAAAGAAATGGATCTAGTAGAAATCAAGCAAGAGCTAAACCGTATGTCAAAACAAATTACGAATTTTAGGGGGTCTCTTTGACCTCGATCAGAAAAAGGCTCGAATTCAAGAACTAGATGAGCAAATGGTGGATTCCGACTTTTGGAATGATCAGCAAGCAGCACAACAGGTCATCAATGAATCTAATGCACTGAAGGACCAAGTACATGTTTTTGAAGAGCATGAAGAAACGTTTGAAAATCTTCAGTTGACATATGAACTTCTGAAAGAGGAAGAAGAAGCTGATTTAAGAGCAGAGTTAGAGTCTGAAGTGAAAACTTTATCGGATGCCTTGGCTGAATTTGAAATCCAGATGCTTCTCAGTGAACCCCATGATAAAAATAATGCCATTCTTGAGCTTCATCCAGGTGCCGGTGGAACGGAATCCCAGGACTGGGCGAGCATGCTCCTAAGAATGTACACGCGTTGGGCTGAGGATAAGGGCTTTAAGGTGGAGACGCTCGATTATTTACCTGGAGATGAAGCGGGTGTAAAGAGTGTTACTTTATTAATTAAAGGCCACAATGCTTATGGCTATTTAAAAGCTGAAAAAGGTGTTCATCGATTAGTTCGTATCTCTCCTTTTGATGCGTCAGGCCGCCGTCATACTTCTTTCGTTTCATGTGATGTCATCCCTGAATTAAATGATGATATTGAGATTGACATTCGCACGGAGGATTTAAAAATTGATACCTACCGTTCCACTGGAGCCGGTGGGCAGCATATCAACACAACTGACTCTGCTGTTCGTATTACTCATACGCCAACGAACACGGTGGTAACCTGCCAGTCAGAGCGTTCTCAAATTAAAAACCGAGAAAAAGCTATGAATATGTTGAAGGCGAAATTGTATCAATTAGAAATTGAGCGCCAACAACAGGAAGTCAATGACATTCGCGGGGAGAAAAACGACATTAGTTGGGGCAGCCAAATCCGCTCTTACGTTTTCCACCCTTACTCAATGGTTAAAGACCACCGCACCAACGTCGAGGTTGGGAATGTGCAAGGAGTAATGGATGGCGACCTAGACCCATTCATCGACGCTTATCTACGATCACAAATTAAATAATCTTTGGAGACAGAGCTTACTTGGGGGCTCTGTTTTTTGTTATTATGGAGTGTTTATTCACTCAAATTGCATGGTTCTTTATAAAAAGCGAGTAAATAGAAGCTGTCTATTAACGCAAAATTGGGGATGCCATCCAAAAGCGAGTGAATAGAAGCTGTCTATTGACGCAAAATTGGGGAGGCCATCCAAAAAGAGTGAATAGAAGCTGTCTATTGACGCAAACTTGGGGAGGCCATCCAAAAAGAGCGAATAGAAGCTGTCTATTGACGCAAAAATGGGGAAGCCATTCAAAAAGGAGTAAATAGAATCCGTCTATTGACGCAAAATTGGGGAAGCCATTCAAAAGGGAGTAAATAGAATCCGTCTATTGACGCAAAATTGGGGAGGTTATTCAAAAGAGAGTGAATAGAGGCTGTCTATTAACGCAAAATTGGGGAGGTCATCCAAAAAGGGAGTAAATAGAAGCTGTCTATTAACGCAAAATTGGTGATGCTATCCAAAAGGGAGTGAATAGAAGCTGTCTATTGACGCAAAATTGGGGAAGCCATTCAAAAAGGAGTGAATAGAAGCTGTCTATTGACGCAAAATTGGGGAAGCCATCCAAAAAGGAGTGAATAGAATCCGTCTATTGACGCAGAATTGGGGAGGTCATCCAAAAGC
>JAWJLM010000044.1 GCA_040191315.1 Bacillaceae bacterium S4-13-56
TAACAGGTTGTTTTATTTAGTTTTCAAGGTTCAAATGATGTCTGTCCAATCAGACAGTATAATAATCATATCATATTCGACACATTATTGTCAATCGCCATTTAAAATCTTTGTCGAAATATGTCGAATATCTTGAAGCGAGAAGTTAATAATACTACGAATAAAACAGAAAGTCAACACACAAAATGATTTTTTACGCTACCTTTATATAGTAGATTTGTCCACGCTTTTTCTTTGCTAGATATTTCGCCGCAAGCCTTACCCCTCTTTGATCATCGGAAATGATTACAATATCCTTTTCACACGGGAAAGAAGAATTCAAAACCCTGGGCAAATATGATAAAGGAATGTTTTCTGCCGAGGGATATGGTGAATTAGATACAGAAATGTAATCTCGAATATCGATTACACAATAACTTCCAGACTCTATTACTGATGCATCCACTTCCCTTATTCTCCCGTGAATTATCATACGATTGAAAAGAGAGATTGTTATAATTCCAAGGCATGCTAGTAATATCATATATGTTCCCATTAAAATCTCCCCTAAACTAAATTTTCTCCTCCCAACATGCTCATCATTAAACATAAAGTGAAACTTCAATCAGTGGCCCACCTAGACCTTCACTTTTCGTTTTACTTATGACTTAAGCTGGGGGATTACTCCCATGAAAATAAAACATTAAATTTTCATCCTTGTTGGTGAAGCTTGCTTCATGGTTGACTGCTCGTTCACGCGGGATAAAAAAGCAACGCAAGAATAAATGTAATAGGATTTTAACTAATTGTCAAGAGATACATCCAAGGGTATTCCTTGTGATTTTTTCCCTTCTTATAAAAAAAGCAAAGGCATAAACTGTAAAAGACTTATGAAACTATTTCTTAAAGTTTGTAGAAAAAGCGTCCAAAAGATGGACGCTATCGCTTTTCTATTAATTAGCTACAATATTGACTAATTTCCCTGGAACGGTGATCACTTTTCTTACGGTTTTCCCTTGTAGCCATTCCTGGACCTTTTCATCTTCTAATGCTAATTTCTCTAACTGGTCTTTTGTTGAGTCCTTAGGAACCATTATCTTAGAACGCACTTTACCAAGAACTTGGATGACGATTTCTACCTCATCTTCCACTAACTTACTTTCATCAAAGGTTGGCCAAGGCTCATAGCTAATCGATTCCCCATGCCCTAATAGACTCCAAAGTTCTTCTGCTATATGAGGGGCAACTGGAGATAGAAGCTTCACAAATCCCTCAGCATATTCTTTTGGAACATAGTCCGTTTTGTAGCCTTCATTAATAAAGACCATCATTTGAGAGATAGCTGTGTTAAATCGTAGCCCTTCAAAATTTTCGGTAACTTTTTTTACAGTTTCATTGTAGACACGATCAAGAGAACCATCGTGATTATCATCTTGAATTCTGTCAGATAATGTTCCATTATCTTGAACAAATAGACGCCATACTCGATCTAGGAAACGACGGGCTCCATCCAATCCATTAGTAGACCAAGCAATAGATGCTTCTAATGGTCCCATGAACATTTCATACAACCTTAAAGTATCTGCGCCATGCGTTTCTACTATTTCATCAGGATTGACTACATTCCCTTTAGATTTACTCATTTTTTCATTGTTTTCTCCAAGAATCATCCCTTGATTTAACAATTTTTGGAATGGTTCCTTTGTTGGAACAACTCCTATATCATAAAGAACTTTATGCCAAAAACGCGCATATAGAAGATGCAAAACAGCATGTTCCGCTCCACCAATGTACGTATCTACCGGTAACCACTTACTAAGTAGTTCTGGATCTGCTACATTTTCGCTATTCCGAGGATCAATATAGCGTAGGTAGTACCAGCAGCTTCCCGCCCATTGTGGCATCGTATTCGTTTCACGGCGCCCTTTCTTTCCAGTTTCAGGATCAATCACTTCCACCCAATCTTTAATATTGGCAAGTGGGGACTCCCCTGTACCAGAAGGTTTAATCTCTGTAGTTTTTGGAAGAGTCAATGGTAATTCTTCCTCTGGAACTGGAGTAACAGCACCATCCTCCCAATGAATAATTGGAATTGGCTCTCCCCAATAACGTTGACGACTGAAGAGCCAGTCACGTAAACGATAAGTTGTTTTACGAACACCTTTCCTGTTCTCCTCTAGCCATTCGATCGACTTTGCAATCGCTTCTTCTTTTCCAAGGCCATTTAAAATACCTGAATTAATATGCTTGCCGTCACCTGTATAAGCTTCTTCATCAATGTTTCCACCTTCTACAACAGCAACAATAGGAAGGTTGAATTTCTTCGCAAACTCATAGTCACGTTCATCATGAGCTGGAACAGCCATAATAGCCCCCGTTCCATAAGTACCTAAAACATAATCTGCAATCCAAATCGGCATTTTTTCACCATTGATTGGGTTGATTGCATAAGCGCCAGTGAATACGCCAGTCTTATCCTTTGCTAAATCTGTTCTTTCCAAATCACTTTTTGTTTCAACCTTACGTAGATAGTCTTCTACAGCTGAAACTTGCTCATCTGTAGTAATCTTACTTACTAATGAGTGTTCTGGGGCTAATACGGCATAAGTAGCTCCGTAAAGTGTATCTGGCCTTGTGGTAAAGGCTTCAAAGCTTTCGTTCTGACCATCAATTTCAAAAGTGATTTGCGCACCTTCTGATTTTCCAATCCAATTACGTTGCATGTCTTTAATGCTTTCTGGCCAATCCACTTCTTCAAGATCATCAAGAAGACGATCAGCATAAGCCGTAATTTTAAGCATCCATTGCTTCATTGGCTTTCGAATGACAGGGTGTCCCCCGCGTTCACTTTTCCCATCAATAACTTCTTCATTAGCCAATACCGTTCCTAAAGCTGGACACCAGTTAACAGGAACTTCATCAACATAAGCTAGTCCCATGTCATAAAGTTTTAGAAAAATCCATTGCGTCCATTTATAGTAATCGGGGTCTGTTGTATTCACTTCTCGATCCCAATCATAAGAAAAACCTAGGTCCTGTATTTGACGGCGGAATGTTTCAATATTCTTTTTTGTAAATTCTGCTGGATCATTTCCAGTGTCAATCGCATATTGCTCCGCAGGTAATCCAAAAGCATCCCAACCGATGGGATGTAACACTTCATATCCTTGCATTCTTTTCATTCGAGCAAGAATATCAGTTGCTGTATATCCCTCTGGGTGTCCTACATGTAATCCCGCACCAGATGGATAGGGAAACATATCTAGCACATAAAATTTTTCTTTATCACTTCCTGTATCCGTTTTAAAGGTCTTGTTTTCAAGCCAATATTGCTTCCATTTCTGTTCGAGTTTTTTGTGATTATAAGTCATGCCTTTTATCCTCCTCCATAGTAAATACCCCAGTCTATTCTCTGCTTTTTCTTTAGCTCCATCTTTGCCAAAATTCCCTCTTATTACCCTTATGTAATTTAACCCTATTTAGAAAACTTGGCCTATCTCAAATTCCTCATGGCAAAAGCCTAATTGTTCCATGTACTATACACCGACTAAAGTTATAAATAGCTGATAGTATTAAAAAGCCTCCCCTCCCATAAATATGGGACGAGAGGCTTTCACCTACCGCGGTACCACCCAAATTAGTATGCATCAGCATACTCACTTGTATCTTTAACGCAGATTAACGGCAAGAATTACTTCCTATTTCACTCTTGCGACCAAAAAGGTGAGTTCAAAGCGAAGAAATGATAGCTCGCACCAACCGCTACCTCTCTGACACTTCATTCGTCTTTTACTAATCCATTTTGCTAGTCGTTCACTATATTATCGTATTCGTATTTTAAAGAAGCAATCGACCTTTGTCAAGTTTTGCCTTCTTATCAGTTGTTTGATCGTTCAATCGGAAGAATAATGTAAAAACGCCTCTCACAAGAGACGTTTTAAACATTACTGGTCATCCAATTTTATCTGGTCTAAAACCATATCATTCATGACATTGCTTACTAATAAATGAAGGCGGTATAGTTGCTCTTTTTGTTGAGAATTAGCACTTAATTTCCAATGCTCAATCTCACTCTCTAACTTGGCTAATTCCTGTTGTGCTAAAGAGTATTCTGCGTCGTTTTCAAATTGATTTTGATTGGCCAGATTCAGCATTTCCTCTGCATTGGAAAGCTTTTGCTCTACATCATGAATAAAATCATCCATTGCTTTTCTCGTAGTCATCTAATCACCTCATACATAATATGTGATTTTTAAAAACATCCTATTCCCTTTTGTCGCTGTATAGAAAATCGTGCTACAATGACTTTTGGAAAGTATATTTTTAGAGGAGTAGTATATATGAAATCAAACCCATTCCCTTATTCGTTTGATCAAAAAAGATACCATTCATGGAATTATCATTTAAAGCAAACGTTTGGACATAAAGTATTTAAAATCTCGTTAGATGGCAGATTCGATTGCCCAAACCGAGATGGTACAGTAGCCTATGGCGGATGCACCTTTTGCTCGGCCTCTGGAAGTGGAGATTTTGCTGGGAACCGCGCCGAAGATTTAGAAACACAATTTCACACGATTAAAAATCAGATGCATAAAAAATGGAAAGACGGTAAGTATATGGCCTATTTTCAAGCCTTTACTAATACTCATGCGCCTGTGGACGTCCTTAGAGAGAAATATGAAGCCGTATTAAAACAAGAAAATGTGGTTGGGTTATCAATTGCTACAAGACCAGATTGCCTTCCTGATGATGTGGTCGAATATTTAGCTGAACTAAATGAACGGACCTATTTATGGGTAGAACTTGGATTGCAAACAATTCACCAAGAAACAGCGAATTTGATTAATCGTGCCCACGATCTTGAATGTTACCTAAAAGGAGTCGAAAAGTTAAGAAAACACAATATTAGAATTTGCTCTCATATTATTAATGGATTACCTGGTGAAAATCGTGAAATGATGATGGAAACTGCTAAAACAGTGTCTCAAATGGATGTTCAAGGTATTAAGATTCATCTTCTTCATTTATTAAAAGGTACCCCTATGGTGAAGCAATATGAAAAAGGGATACTTGAATTCTTAAGTAAAGACGAATATATCGATCTTGTTGTCGATCAATTGGAAATTCTACCACCGGAAATGATCATTCACCGCATTACTGGAGATGGACCACCTGAGTTAATGATAGGACCAATGTGGAGCCTGAACAAATGGGAGGTTCTGAACGGAATTGACGGTGAACTCATTAAAAGGGATAGTTGGCAAGGAAAGCACTACAAAGTTGGGAGCTTGGAAACATGCTAAAAAGAGTCCTAGAATATGCACATACTTTACTATCAGATACCGTTCATACGGGTGATGTCGTTATAGATGGAACTGCCGGGAAAGGCAAGGATACCCTCTTTTTAAGTC
The DNA here is from genome assembly GCA_040191315.1 of Bacillaceae bacterium S4-13-56. Lineage (NCBI taxonomy): Bacteria > Bacillati > Bacillota > Bacilli > Caryophanales > Bacillaceae > Bacillaceae bacterium S4-13-56. The sequence continues at coordinate 5,391 of JAWJLM010000044.1, forward strand.
AGCTTGTTGGAGAGGACGGACATGTCTATGCCATGGACATTCAAGTAGAAGCAATTTTTCAAACAAGGCAGTTGTTAGCAGCACATAAGAGAACGAATGTAACTTTAATTAACGACAGCCATAGCCAACTCACTCAATATATTGCCCAAGAGAATATTCATTCTATTGGTGGAGCAATCTTCAACCTGGGATATTTACCAGGGGGGGATAAAAGTATCATTACCCAGCCTGAATCCACTTTACAAGCAATCGAAGCTATTCTGCCATACCTGAGAGAAGGTCGTTTAGTTATACTTGTAGTCTATCCTGGGCATGAAGGTGGACAAGAAGAAGAATTCGAGCTCCTAAAAGCACTCTCTGGTTTTAAACAAAAGGAATACAACGTGCTACGCTACGGATTTATAAATCAACAAAATAATCCTCCGTTTATTTTAGCCATTGAAAAAAAGTAAATCCCATGGACTTCTCCATGGGATCTTTAATTATGAGCCAATTTTTTTGTCTTTCGATAAAATTTCGTGTTGAAATAAAAAAATCTTGAAATTCCTCCACAGGCATGTAGTAATGCTTTGACCATTATTTTAGAGCTTTTTAATTGATTCACTTTTTGATCAGCTAAATACATTCCTACTAGACCCTTTTGTATATATCGATGAAATCTTTCATTCGGAAGATTTTTTACTCTTTGCTGCGTTTCTTCTATAAAATGAAGAAATCTCTCTCTCATATGCTCCTCCGAGTCGTAATAGGAACAAAAATTCAAATCTCCTTCTCTACTGTCTTCCTTTTGATCAATATAATAATCCAATAAAATGTGAAGACCCTGCATATAAGGAAAATAACCTTGATAAATTCGCTTTACGAGTGATTCAGTCAACACTCCGTTTAATCCATAGGCAACCAAACAAAAAATGCCTAGTGTTGATCCTGCACAAGCGGAGAACTCGAACCAGCTTATATTTTCTTTTAAATCATTCTGACTTTCCTCAAACCATTTGGTTAAGCGGGGAACTCGTTCTTCTACTTTTACATGCTTGTGCACTTGTAAATCTCGATAATACTGTGCCAGTTTAATCATATAGGGGTATACAACGGACTCATAGTCGGGGATCTGCCGAACCACCTGCTGACAGGTTTTGACTAAGTCTTCTAAATACCCTTGGTCTTGTTGATCCTCTCTCAAACGATAATAATTTTGAGTAGGTTGGCCAGGAGATAAAGCATCAATCATCGATTGGTGTAATAGATCAAAATCAGCAGGATCTAATGAAGTACTTCTGTCACAAAGATTATCTAAGTAATCACTTATAGTCTGATACGCCACAATGAACCGGATCACTTCTTTATATCTTTTGGGAGATAGAATCGCATAAATTCCTCCCCCCTCACAATGGAAGGTTTTGGAATCAATGCTGGCTAGAGCCTGCTTACGGAGCTCAGAATTCTCAATGTTTTGAGCTCTACTTGTCCAATATGCAAGTTCCCGATGAACTGCAGGAAATATTTTTTTGTATATTCGATTCATGAATAGTATTGGATTTTCTGGTACTTGCAATCTGGTTCCTCCTAGAGATGTCATTTAATAAAAGAAAGTGCCATTTGAAAAACTTCTTCTCCTTCAGGTTCAAACAATATCTCATGATACAAACCTTCCCATTCTTTATACTTCTTATTTGTTACAGGAAGCTGTTTATACCACTGATGGACTACTTCTTTTCGAACAAGTTTGTCATCTCCTGCCTGCATGACAAGGGTGGGGATATTTGGATACTGCTGAACCTTTTCTTGGACTTGTAGCATGGCATTTTGAAGTTCACTAAACCATCTAACAGAAATCTTTTGAACGATGAGGGAATCATTTAGGTCTCTTTCCCTAACCTCTTCATTTCTAGTAACATGTAATGGGTTTAAATTACCAGAGACTAATAGGGTTGGCGCAATAACATTACAGATTTTTGAAAAGGCTTGAACACCTTTTGATGGTTCATCAACGATTCCAATACAAGGGGAGGAAAGAATCACAGCTGTAATAGGAAGTGATTTTTCCTGCAGAGTTCTAGAAACAGCTAGTCCACCCATACTATGGCCTAATGCATATATAGGAAGTTTAAATTCTTCGGCCTTATGTACCCACTTTTCAATTGTATCTAAGTATTGTGTAAAGGAATCAATATGCCCTCTTTTCCCATCTGTCTTCCCTTGGCCAGGGAGATCTCCTGTAACCACATGATATCCTTCTTGAGTAAATCTTTTGGCGACTGCATCATACCTGCCTGAATGTTCAAAAGCTCCATGAACAATAACGACTGTTCCTTTTGCATATTCCGCTGAGTATACCTTCATCCATTATTCGCCTCCAACGTTGATTTTATGCTAATCTTATACTATATTATAGCGTAAAAGTCGGACAACGAATGAAGGATTAGGTATAAAAAAGGAGGAATCATATGATTTATGAATATAAAGGAAAAGTTCCGAAAATAAACCAGACGGCCTATATTGCAGAAGATGCTGTCATTACTGGTGATGTTCAGATAGGAGCTGAGTCTAGTGTTTGGTTCAAAACCGTCATTCGAGGGGATGTTGCTCCAACCATTATCGGAGATCAAGTTAATATTCAGGATTTAAGTCTTTTACATCAAAGTCCAAATCATCCATTAATTCTCGAAGATGGAGTAACCATTGGCCATCAAGTGACCCTCCATTCTGCTCACATCAAAAAGAATGCTCTTATTGGAATGGGTTCTATAATCTTAGACGGAGCAGTTGTTGAGGAAGGAGCATTTGTGGGGGCGGGCAGCCTTGTTCCTCCGAACAAAACAATACCCGCAGGAACCCTCGCTATGGGTCGTCCAGCAAAGGTCGTAAGGAATTTAAAGGAAGAGGATCGGAAAGAGATGGATCGAATCCGTAATTCGTATGTAGAAAAAGGTCAATACTATAAAAATCTAAAACCACTTTAAAAAAACACTTTCTACCTAAGGAAAAGGGTGCCTTACCATCGGCACCCTTTCTTTATTTCAACATTTGCTTTAATAAATCTGCTTTATCTGTCATTTCCCATGGGAACTGAATATCTGTTCTTCCAAAATGTCCGTATGCAGCTGTATCTCTATAGATTGGGCGACGAAGATCAAGCATCTTGATAATTCCTGCTGGGCGAAGGTCAAACACTTCACGAACTGCATCAACAAGCTTATTTTCATCAAAAGTTCCTGTGCCAAAAGTGTTCACAGCAATTGATACAGGTTGTGCGACACCAATAGCATAGGCAAGCTGAACCTCGCAGCTATCCGCAAGACCTGCGGCAACTATATTTTTAGCAACATAACGTGCTGCATAAGCTGCCGACCGATCTACTTTTGTAGGATCCTTACCACTAAAGGCTCCCCCACCATGGCGAGCATAACCACCATACGTATCAACAATGATTTTTCTTCCAGTTAGTCCTGCATCTCCCTGAGGTCCCCCAATAACGAATCGACCAGTAGGATTTATAAAGTATTTTGTTTTCTCATCAATTAAATGAGAAGGGACAACAGGTTCAATCACATGCTTTTTTAAATCATCCTGAATTTGTTTTAAAGAAATCTTCGGATGATGCTGTGTAGAAATAACAATAGCATCTACTCTAACAGGTTGATCCTTTTCATCATATTCTATAGTCACTTGAGTTTTTCCGTCTGGACGAAGGTAATCTAACGTTTCATCCTTACGAACATCAGCAAGTCGCTTAGACAACTTATGAGCAAGAGAAATTGGAAGTGGCATTAGCTCGTCCGTTTCATTACAAGCAAAACCAAACATTAATCCCTGATCACCTGCACCAATTGCTTCAATTTCCGTATCGCTCATTTCCCCTTCCCGAGCTTCAAGTGCTTGATTCACGCCTTGCGCAATGTCAGGGGATTGTTCATCAATTGCAGTCAATACGGCACAAGTCTCGGAATCAAAGCCATATTTTGCACGTGTATATCCAATTTCTTTAAGCGTAGAACGAACAATACTTGGTATATCCACATATGTATTGGTAGATATCTCTCCTGCTACTAACACTAAACCAGTAGTTACGCTCGTTTCACAAGCCACACGTGCATTAGGATCATTTGTCAGGATCGCATCTAGAATGGCATCTGAAATTTGGTCACAAATTTTGTCAGGATGTCCTTCTGTTACAGACTCTGAAGTAAACAGACGGCGATTTTGGGCCATTCTCATCATCTCCTCCTTAAAATATTATGACGGAACTCATTCTACTGTATATTTTCTTATCTATTATGACCGTTTCGTTGCTGACAAAAGAAAAAATGCCCTCCCATTTTTAATAATACATAAGAAAGGGAAAGATCCGTTCGCGAATTATCATAACGTTTAGACCTTTGAATGTCAATGTTTGTCGGACTTAATAACATAGGGTTCTGGTGTTTTATCATACCTTCTTTTCCAAATTTATAACCAAGATTTATTATAAGGATTTCGCCTATTTCAAAAATTAGTATGTACAATTTAAAATAATGTGTTATACTAATTAACAAATTATACCCACTGGTATATCCTAATAAAGAATACTTTTGGTAAAGGAAGGGTTCATAAATGAGTATGACGGAAAAAACATTATCTGTAGAGGGATTGTTACATCATCATCAAACACAACCAAATATCTCTATAGCAAGTCTTGTTGAGAAAATCATCATGAAACGAGAAGGCATTTTGACTTCAACAGGAGCTATTCAGGCAACCACAGGAAAATATACAGGTCGATCCCCAAAAGACAAATTCATCGTATCTGATTCTATGACCAAGGATAAAGTAGATTGGGGTAAAGTAAACCAGCCAATGGAAAGTGGTACTTTTGAAAGGTTATTGGAAAAAGTACTTCACTATCTTCGAAAGAAAAACGAGATTTTTCTATTCAAAGGATATGCTGGAGTCGACCCTAAACACCGTCTTCCAATACAGGTTATTAATGAATTAGCATGGCACAATTTATTTGCCAGACAATTATTTGTGCGCCCAACTGAAGAAGAACTTACTTCACACCAATCAGATTTTACGATCATTTCAGCTCCTAACTTCAAAGCAGATCCACAAATAGATGGCACTAATTCTGAAACGTTTATTATTATTTCATTTACTCACAAAATAGTTTTAATTGGTGGTACTGAATATGCAGGTGAAATGAAGAAATCTATTTTTTCTGTCATGAATTATCTCTTACCACAACAAAACATTTTACCGATGCATTGTTCTGCTAATGTTGGACGTGAGGGAGATGTAGCCTTATTCTTTGGTTTGTCTGGAACGGGTAAGACAACTCTTTCTGCCGATCCTCACCGAAAGCTAATTGGAGATGACGAACACGCATGGTCAAGAAATGGCATTTTTAATATTGAGGGTGGATGTTATGCAAAATGCATTCAACTCTCTAAAGAAAAAGAACCACAGATCTATAATGCGATTACGTTTGGTTCTGTACTTGAAAATGTCATCATTGACAATAAGACCGGTCTTCCCGACTATGACAACACTGTTTTAACTGAAAATACAAGAGCAGCTTACCCACTTCAAAATATGGATAACATTGTAGATCCGGGTATAGCAGGGCATCCAAGGACCATTATATTTTTAACTGCTGATGCATTTGGGGTATTGCCACCCATCAGTAAACTCTCAAAAGAGCAAGCCATGTACCACTTCTTAAGTGGGTATACTAGTAAACTCGCAGGTACTGAGCGCGGTGTAACTGAGCCTGAAGCAACCTTCTCTACCTGCTTTGGCGCTCCTTTCCTTCCGCTTCCTGCTTATGTATATGCGAAGATGCTTGGTGAAAAGATAAATCAGCATAATGTTCAAGTATATTTAGTGAACACCGGATGGACTGGTGGCTCCTACGGAAAAGGGCAGCGAATGAATTTGTCTTATACAAGAGCGATGGTTCATGCAGCTTTAGATGGAGAACTAAAAGATGTAGAAACCTATACAGATCCCATTTTCGGATTGGATATTCCGATCCATTGTCCGGGGGTTCCTAGCAAATATATGATTCCTTCTGAGACTTGGGAGGATAAACAGGCTTATCTAAATAAAGCTAAAGAATTAGCCAGTCAGTTCCATGAAAACTTCTCAAAGTTTGATCAAATAAATCCCGAAATCAAGCAGGCTGGCCCCGTTTATCGCTAAGATTTATAACTAGTAAGTTTGAAAAATTGTGACCCCATCTCCTTGTCAAAACAAGGTAGATTGAATATATTCCTTCTTCCCCAAAGAAGGAGTAACTTATAAATCCCCCATTCAATGGGGGATTTATTCATTTCTTTTCATCCATTGACACAACTCCATTACAACCTGTCGATTAAGAGGAGGTGGAAAGTAATGCGTGACATCAGGAAATGACCAAAAGTCATAGAAAGCACCCCATTTTTCACAAGTACTTTTTAATCGAATGGCATGTTCAAATGACACATTTTGGTCTTTCTCTCCGTGAATAATTAATAAAGGGGCACTTAGTTGGCTTAAAGAAGACAATGGTGTTCTCTGCTCATACCCTTCTGGATTCTTTTTTGGATTTCCTCCAACGACTCGCTTAAGCATTCTCCTTAAATCAACTCTCTCCTCATAGGTTAAAGAAAGATCACTTACACCACCCCATGTAACTACACTCGTTGTTTCTTCAGGAAGATAAATGGCAGACCACAAAGCCATCATACCCCCTCTGGAAAATCCAAACACATGTAGCTTTCCATTCCATTTTGGATGACTCATTAAAACTCCTGCCGCTTCGATTGCGTCAAAGCGATCATGTAATCCGAAGTCCTCTCTGCCCTCCCCACCCATATTTCCTCGATAAAAAGGAGCAATTACCATAAAACCTTCACTAGCAAATTGTATTAACCTTCCTAGCCGTACCTTTCCAACCTGCTTGATCCCACCTCTTAAATATAAAAAACCAGAATAGGTACTCTCAGATTTAGGTTCAACAAGAAAGGCCTTAACTTTTTTATCCTGACTATAATAACTCACTACATATACATTCATTCCTGGATGCGGAGAAGGAAAGGGCTCAAATTTATACTTTTCTTCCTTGAAATGAAGATTTAACATATAGGCATTCATACAATTTCTCCTTTTTTCATACAATCCTGTTATTTTTTACGCAGAAAATATATGTAAAACTATTCGAAAAACTTAGCATATCTCTGAAAGGACTCTTGAAAGCGTATTTTTGCTTTCTTAGAAGTTCCTTATACTCTGGTGCAAATCCTAATGGAGAAAGCCTTAGTTTTACTTATACTATCAACCGTAAAGTTATAAATAGCTGCTACTATAAAAAATAAGCTCGCCTATTGGCGGCTCATTCATTAATTAAAATAGTCTTGTTTTTGAATATATTTAATACTTTGAACTAAGACTTGGTCCTTCATCATAAAACTATATTCCGCATCTTCTTGTATAGAAGAAGGTAATTCTTTCAAGAGAACTGGTCCTCTTGTTTCAAAAAAATGCGGATGGCTATTGAGCTCGTCAATACTTGCAAAATAAATATTTTTAATAACTTCGCCACCTTTTCCATCTACAAAATATTGTCCTACATAATGAATGCTCCCAATTTTTCCTCCAGTTTCTTCGTCAACTTCACGGATAGCTGCCTGTCTGGCATCTTCTCCTATCTCTACCTTTCCACCTGGAAATTCAATACCTCTCTCCTTGTGTTGGGTTAGAAGCCACTGTCCTTTGTAACGACAGATTACCCATACATGTTTTGGATCCTTTGAAAAAGGATGATTTTCGAAAGATAGTTTCACTTCATTCTGATAATAATCTTGAAATATCATCATTTAACCCACTGCTTTCTATTCATTTACAAATCATTGACTTGTTTCATTTATCATACCCCAGAATCATCAGCTATTTCTAATTGTATGATATAAGTACCATTCCTAGCATCCATGATTCTTTTCTGACAACTCCCACAGCTAAAGCAGTGGGGTGGTTCTAGGATACTAACAAGCTTCTCTGTAATCGACATATTCTGTGAACCTCTCCTACTAAATCAAAGATTTTGAAGGAGAATTATCGATAATTTTTGTTAAAAAGTGATTTGAATGAATCTTTACAAAGAGTAAAAGAGATCATTTTTATTAGAAAAGTTTATTACCCTGTAATTATCATATCAAGGAGATTTCCCCCTTTTAATTTCTTCTTAATCTCCTATTCCTTTTTTAAAAGGGGGATTAAACCTTTTTTCATATTGGAAACACAGATCTATTTAGGCAACACTACAAGTTTTCATGAAAAAACGCATCCCCTGAAGTAGACTTTATGGAAGAAATAAATTCTCGCGTTTTTTCATCACCAAGTTCCTGTATCATAGAAATAATCTTTTCTAACCCGGAATCCACCCGATCGTTTGGCTTATCATTATGATATTCAACAAATGGTACATGTGCCCTTAAAAAAGCTCCAACGTCATCTTTATATACTTCATCAAACGCTTCCCGTAACTTAATGACCTCCTCTGGGGTTGCATATATCGTAAATATGTCATTGTTCCCATTGTGTATTTGTGAAATTTCTTGAGTACCTAAATTTACATAAAATTTTCTCTTTTCCACTAAAGTCACACTCCTTTATCTATACTTTTTGCAAACTTCTTTGATTTATGAACAACTTTTGACTCATTTGTGCATATGGTATCTACAAAAGGAAAGCGGTTACAAAAGAAAGGGAGATTCGATGAAAATTGCAGATCATGTGTTAGAGCTTTATCTTAAATACTTTGAAGACCCGAGCGATGTATCCACTTTCATTACACTACTTTTGGAGCAATATGACCAGGAAGACCTACTAAAGATGCTCAACAAGGCCCCAAAGGATGAATTAGAAGAAATACTTCGTTTATATTTAATTCCGCATCTTATGAAGGAAGTAAGCCAGTCTATTTCCAAAAAACATTCTGCGGCAAATTAATATGTACTAATAGATTAACCACTAGACAAATTTATTGAATATTATCATTTTCTCCATTTCAGGAATCACTTATCAATACCGATTACACATTTTGTTCACACTTTAGAAACTCGCCCATCTACATATGGGGTGATTATTTCAATAAGAACCCTTTAAGAGAACTGAGCACCCATTTGCTCAGTTTTTTTATGAAGATAAAGTATAAAATTTTGTCTAGCTCCAGCGAAAAAGCTTCCTCGATTAATCTTCGAAGTTTTTGCCCCGAGTAAGGAAAGCTACATAGAGCTACTTCGCAGAAACAAGTGCTTTCCTTGTTTCGAAGGGCGCTTGCGCTTTTCTTAACTATCAGAATTAAACTTTATTCAGTTGATACTAAACGAAAAAATTAAGCATTTGCCATTAGGACTTGGCGTTAAGCCGAGTTTTTCTAATCCCTCTCGAACGGTGACTGATTGATTTCACTTTATGAATTTTATGTGACATGTGTGTGAAATCACAACAATGATAATGAATCTCATTATATAATCTAATTGAAAATGATTTTCGTTGCTTAATAGGGGGAATGACTGAGATGCAATTATATCAAATTCCATTAGGTCAAAAAGCTAAAGTAAAAGATCTATCCGGGTGTCAATTACTTACTCAAAAACGACTTAATCACTTAGGAATTTTTGAAAATGCCGAAATCTGTATACAAAATAAACTTCCCTTTGGTGGTCCTTGCATGATTACCTGTAATGGACAGTGTATCAGTATTCGAAAAGAAACCGCCAGTTTAATAGATGTGGAGGAGATCCTATGCAAGTAGCTCTATTTGGAAACCCTAACACTGGGAAAACTTCTCTATTTAATGCGCTAACTGGATCCTATGAGTACGTTGGAAACTGGAGCGGGGTTACAGTTGAAAAAAAAGTTGGTCTCTTTAGAAATGGGAAAGGACATCTCATCGACCTTCCAGGAGTATATACACTGAATCCTATTTCAAAGGACGAATCTGTAGTTTCAAATTTTTTACTTCATGAATCATTTCAGGAAATTTTAAACATTGTGGATGCTTCTCAGTTAAAAAGAAATTTGCAGCTAACCCTTCAACTACTGGAGTTTGGAAAACCAGTTATCATTGGATTAAACATGACAGATGTTGCAAAACAGAGAGGGATAGTCGTTCATGAGCAAAAATTAAGCAATAAATTAAAGCTTCCTGTCATCCCCATCATTGCTAGAAATGGAACAGGTGTAAAATTACTTGAAAATAGTCTTACTGATTCAGTTGATAAAGAAAAAGTGTCATTTGCCATTTACTATGGTGGAATTATCGAAAAGGCAATCGATCAGATCTCTAGACTTCTAACAGAAACCTCCCACCAAAAACGTTGGTTAGCTATCCAATTTTTAGAGGATAACCCAATGGTGGTCGACTATTTGCATGAGAAAGAGAACATTGAAAAGTTGAAATTGATCAAAGAAAATTGTTCAAATGAATTAAAGCTGACAGAGGATATTTCATTATCAAGGAAAATATATCAAATTAGAGATCAGTTTATCGAGGATATTTTAAATGACTGTATAGATATAAGTGACAGCGCAACAAACAAAACATTAACAGAAAAAATCGATCAAATTGTTACCCATAAGTTTTTAGGTATTCCAATATTTATTGGACTTATGTATCTCATGTTTATGCTTACATTCAATTGGTTGGGGTTCCCCCTATCTGACAAATTAGATGCCTTTTTCAGCGGTCCACTAACTAATGGAACTGAATTTATTTTAAGTCAGGTGGGTGCAAGTCCATTTATACATGCTTTACTTGTCGATGGTATTATAGCTGGGGTTGGTGGGGTTTTAGTCTTCGTTCCTCAAATCTTTATACTCTTCCTTTTTATATCACTTCTCGAGGATTCGGGTTATATGGCAAGGGTAGCAACTGTAATGGACCGTCTCATGCAAGGGTTAGGCTTAAACGGTAAAGCATTTATTCCTATGATTATTGGTTTTGGATGTAATGTCCCAGGTGTTATGGCTGCCCGTACAGTTGAAGAACCTAAAGAGAGGTTGTTAACCATATTGTTGACACCAATGATGTCTTGCTCCGCACGATTGCCTGTATACGCTCTTTTCGTAGCGGCTTTCTTTGCTCAGCAACAAGCTGCGGTTGTTTTAACACTTTATATTATGGGGATTGTCATCGCCATGTTGTTAGCAAAGCTATTTTCCAACACCATTTTAAAGCATGAAGAATCCTTTTTTGTTATTGAACTTCCTCCTTACCGTTTTCCACAATGGAAAACACTATGGAGAAGTACTTGGGAAAAAGGAAAGGGCTTTGTTAGAAAAGCAGGTACCTTTATTTTTGCAGGTTCCGTATTTATTTGGTTGTTATCCTATTCTGGACCAAGCGGACTAAATGTTCCGATGGACGAAAGCTTTTTGGCTATGATTGGTGGCTTAATAGCACCTATTCTAGAACCACTTGGATTTGGTACATGGCAAGCAGGAGTAGCGTTACTTACTGGATTTTTAGCTAAAGAAGTAGTAGTAGCTACAATGGCTATTGTATATGCAGTCCCAGAAGCATCGATAACATCAGTATTGCTAGAGACCTTTACACCAATTTCTGCTTTTAGCTTTATGGTATTTGTGCTTTTATATACACCGTGTTTGGCTACCGTTGCAACTATAAGTCGAGAGTCCGGATCCAGAAAAATCACTTTCTTTAACATTGCTTATTCCTTAGTACTAGCATATATTCTATCGCTTATTATTTATCAAGTTGGATCCTGGTTCACGGGAATGTAAGGAGATGATTTCAATGATATTTAGCTGGCTTGTAGGAGTTGTTATTTTCAGTTATGCAGGATACTCCCTTTATCGTTTTATCCAAAAAAGCAAAAAAGGGAAATGCGAGGCTTGTGACTTAAAAGAAGGATGCACAACCATTGAATCCAATTGTTGCAGTGGAGTTCCGACAAGTGAACAGAAGTTTAAAACATACTAGGACAAGAGTTGTTTTATGAAAGAAATCAAAAGATGATTCCTCTTATTTTTAAGGGATCATCTTTTATATTGGAAAAATTAGCAACTTATAATATGGAAACACCTTAATGTATTGATGTCACATAAGTGAAACTTCAATCAGTGTCCATCCCCCATTGATTGTCAGCACCCACCTCTTTAAAGGCTCTTGAACCAATCGGACATTTTCAGGCAGTTAATCCCCACCTAAACGGATCAAATAGCGCCATCCTCCCACTTCAACCCATCAATTTAATTTTGTTTTTCCTAATAGATTGCTTCTCTACAAATTCACGGTCCACTTCAAATCCTATGCCTGGCTTGTTTGGCAGGGATATTTTCCCTTGATTGATTTGAATGGAAGGATAGACGAAATCACGATCCCAAAAACGATCTGATGGAGAGAGATCCCCCGGTATCATAAAGCCGGGTAGAGAGGCTAAAGCAAGACTATGCGCCTTAGAAATTCCAGTTTCAACCATTCCACCAACCCACAAAGAAATCTTTTTTTCATAAAGAAATTGATGAAGGGATAAGGCCTCTCTCCAGCCTCCCACTCTCCCAATTTTGATATTTATTGATTTGCCACTTCTCATAAAATAAGCTTGTTTCCCGTCCTCATAACTCTTGATGGATTCATCTAGGCAGATTGAGGTTTTCATTTTTTCTTGAAGCTGTGCATGCCAATAAAAATCGCCTGCTCTAAAAGGCTGCTCAATCATCAATAACTTAAAGTCATCCAAAGCTAAAATAGCTGCCATTTCATCAGGCCGATAGGCACCATTTCCGTCAATCATTAAAGGTAAATCAGGATAAAAAGTCCGAAAGGTGTTCAGATGTTCATAAGCATTTTCTTTGTTTATTTTGAGCTTATACCTTTGATATCCTTGCTCCTTGTATTTATCTACTTTTTCTTTCCAGTTTTCCTTAAGGCTAATAACAACTCCTGTGGAAATTTGATCCCTAATTCCACCGACATAATGATACAACGGGTGATTTCCCTGCTTTGCCTTGAGGTCCCAAATAGCCATTTCAATGGCAGCCTTTGCCATAGGGTGCCCCTGGTATTGTGAAAACACATGGGATATATTACTTGGATCATCACTTGATATTTTCGAAAGAAGCAAGTCATTTAGCATAAACCAGGCAGTGTCAACCGTTTCTTCCGTATAAAAAGGAGTAGAAAAGGCCACACATTCCCCCCACCCACTTTGTCCGTCTTCACTAACGCCCTCTACTATTATTCCCTCACGCTCTTGTAAGCTGCCTTGATGTGTTGTGAAAGGGTGTAATAATGGCAATGAAAAATGATAAACATTCCAATGGGAAAGTCTCATAACGTTCCCTCTTTCTCTAAGAGTTCAATAAGCTTATGTCTTTGAATTTTATTAGAAGCCGTACGCGGTAAAGTTGAAATAGAATAATACCTTTTAGGAACTTTGTAGGATGCAAGTTCTTTTTTACAAAATTCATATAGCTCTTCTTGTGAAAAAGCATTTTTTACGACCACAAAAGCGACAGGGACTTGTCCCCACTTTTTGTCAGAATGTCCAACAACAGCAACTTCCTTAACAGCAGGATGCTGAATTAATACATGTTCAATTTCAGCTGGATATATGTTTTCTCCTCCAGAAATAATGACATCCTTTTGTCGATCTTTTACATACAAGTATCCTTCATCATCTATATAACCTAAATCTCCTGTAGAAAGCCAACCATCTTCACTTCGTTCATGTTCCCTCCCTAGATAGGAATTCATCACCATCGGCCCTCTAACATGTATTTCTCCAACTTCATTTGGATGGGCACTTCGATTGTTTTTGACAATTTTCAATTCCCCAGGAAATAATGGTTTACCAGCAGACCCTATTTTCCGCAAACTATCTTCAGGTGAAAGAGTAACCATTTGTGAGGCTGTCTCTGTCATTCCATAAGATTGAAAGATAGGGACACCCAATGACTTACCCTGTTCTAGAAGATGTTGAGGAGCGGGACCTCCTCCAAGTAACATGCACCTTAAGTTTGAAGAAAAAGTCTCGGGATTTTCTTCTTCTATTAGCTGCTGAACCATCATGGTCACTACAGACATAATCGTTATTTCCCCTTTTCGAAGCTCGTTTGCAACCATTTTTGTATCATAGCCTTCGTACAGCCTGATAGACATTCCATAAATCACAGATTTATGAATTACAGAAAGCCCTCCCACATGAAAAAGAGGAAGAACAGCAAGCCAACAATCCTCCTCATGTATTCCGAGGTTTAAAGCAGAACCAATAGCACTCCACCAATGGTTCCCATAGGAAAGTGGGACGCCTTTGGGAAAACCAGTAGTTCCAGAAGTATACATCAGTGTGAATGTAGAACTCAGGTTCAGAGATTCCTTCAAAGGATAGGGTTTATCTTCTAATTGGTGCATGTCTTCTTTTGTCCACGTTTTTAAGTATGGTAAATGACCTTTAATTTCATCAATCGTTGGTTTCATATCATCCATATGAATTAAATGGTTTACATGAGCATCTTCTAATTGATATACAAATTCTCTAATGGTTAACCTCACATTTAATAAAACACCGACTGCCCCAATATAAGATAGGGCATAAAGTAAGATAGGTACATCTAATGAGTTTTTATATAAAATCCCTACCTTATCGCCTTCTTTAATAGATATACTAGAAAATTTTCGTGCATAGGTTTGAGATAATTCTTTCCATTGATTAAAGGTTAAAGAATCTCCATTTGGTGTATCAATCGCGACCTTATTCGGAGATAAGTGTGCTCGCTTGTTTAACCAATGAGGCATAGTAGTCATCAGTTTCACTCCTTGCAAATCTATCTTTATTCATCATAGATGAAAATAAAAAAAATGGCGAGTGTTGAATGTTTAATCTATGAATGTAATGTGTAATTAAGTTTTCGTTAGGGAATCTAATCCACAAAATGGAAAAGCACCCCGAAATGGGGGTGCTTTAAAATTAATTTTGAAACTTATGGAAAACGAGGAAATTGCTTAAAGTCTGGGCTACGCTTCTCTTTAAACGCGTCTCTTCCTTCTTTTGCTTCATCTGTTGTGTAATATAGAAGAGTTGCATCTCCACCCATTTGTTGCAAACCAGCCAATCCGTCTGTATCTGCATTTAGAGAGGCTTTTAAGAAACGAAGTGCAGTTGGTGACTTTTCAAGCATTTCTTCGCACCATTGAATTGTTTCTTCTTCTAGCTTGTCTAGTGGAACGACAGTGTTGACTAAGCCCATATCAAGTGCTTCTTGAGCGTTATATTGTCGACATAAGTACCAGATTTCACGAGCTTTCTTATGTCCAACGATACGTGCTAAGTAACCCGCACCATATCCAGCATCGAAACTACCCACTTTAGGACCAGTTTGTCCAAAGATAGCGTTATCTGCTGCAATTGTTAGGTCACAAACAACATGAAGAACATGTCCACCACCAATAGCATATCCGGAAACCATAGCAACAACTGGCTTTGGAATCACTCTGATCAAACGCTGTAAATCAAGAACATTTAAACGAGGAATTTGATCATCACCTACATAACCACCATGTCCTCTTACTTTCTGGTCTCCTCCAGAACAGAAAGCATCATCACCGACACCAGCCAATACAATAACACCGATTTCAGAATCGTCACGAGCATAAGTAAATGCATCGATTAATTCATGTACAGTTTTTGGACGGAATGCATTTCTTACTTCTGGTCGGTTAATGGAGATTTTAGCAATCCCATTGTACGTTTCATATAAAATGTCTTCATATTTACGTTCACTTTCCCATTCTACCGCCATGTTCATCCTCCTTAACACAAAGATCTACAAATTTTTCATGAACACATTTACTATTGTACCAAATATTCTCGGTTTCTCCACATGAATCGCATGTCCAACACCAGAAATTTCATGATAATGTCCATTAGGTAGGGTTAGATGCATCTTTTTTCCGATTTCACAAAATTTAAGATCTAATGATCCTACAACAATAAGAGTTGGTATCTTTAGCTTATGGAGATCCCCCCACCAGGATGGCTGTGAACCAGTTCCCATTCCATGGAGAGAAGCCATTAATCCCTCCTCTGTTTGTGATAATCGCTCGATACGAATTTCGTTCTGCCTCTCTTTCGGAAGATTTTTTTGACTTGAAAATAGTGGTATGTTTTCCCAAAAGTCAACAAAATATTGCACCCCCTCTTTGGCGAGTATATTTGCTAAATTAGAATCTTGAATTTTTCTTTCTTCTCTAGCTTTTTCGCTAGCCAGACCAGGAGAAGCACTTTCTAATAATAGAGACTTCACAACCTCTGGGTAAATCATTGCAAAAGACAGAGCCGTTCTTCCCCCCATTGAATAACCAAGAAGATGAGTTTTTTCTATTTCAAGTTCCCTTAAGAGTATTTTTAGGTCTTTACATACTGATTCCATGTTAAAAGAAGAAAGAGACACAGTTTTTCCATGTCCCGGTAAATCCACCATGATTAATTGATAGTTTTCTAGCAGTTCTTCTATTTCACTCCAGGTTTGATGCGTTCCTGTAAAACCATGTAACAAAAGAATTGGTTCGCCATTTCCCTTCACTTTAAGCCAAAATTTTGTGTTACCTGCTTCCATATACAAGAACTTCACCATCCTCAAAACGATTACACTTTTTGTTCAATACTTTTCCACAATGCTCGATGCCAATCAACATTTTCCTGTCGGTTAGTCTTTACTTCAATTACCGAAAGTCCAGGTGAACTATAGCTTTCTATAAGGGCTTCATTTAATTCTTTCTTTTCTTCAACCAACGTATAAGAACCCCCATACATTTGGATAGCATGAGAAAAATCAAGATCTAATGGTGTTCCAAATAAAACTTCAAAGTGTTTTGGATGTTGACTTTGTGGAAGAAAGGAAAAGATCCCACCTCCATTATTATTGACTAAAACAACTGTGACATTTAATCCATATTGTTTGGCAACTAGTAAGCCGTTTAAATCATGATAAAAAGACAGGTCTCCAATAACAAGAGTCACTCTCTTTCCAGAAGTGGACATCCCTAAAGCAGTCGATGTAATTCCGTCAATACCATTCGCCCCACGATTACCAGCTGTAGTAAAGGTTTTATCCGTAGCCAGGAAGAAACTATCTAAATCTCGAACAGGCATACTATTACCTACCATTAAAATACTTTCATTTGGAATTTGGGAACAAACAGTATACATGACACTTCCTTCTGTTATATCCTCTTTAGCAACTTGAGAAAAAATCTCTTCTCTAGCTTTTTGATTTGCATCTGACCAGTTTATCAACCAGCTTTTATTCTCTTTTGGTGTAATCTCTTGCTGAAGATCTTGGGCAAACTTAGTTGAATCTGCATAAATAAATGTACTCTCTAAGCCTGCTGGTTCACGGTAACCTTCTGATTCCTCAATCACAATATGTCGACATTCTGGATGAAATTGCACATATTGTAAATAGGGTTTAGAGATAGGCATAGCTCCGAAACGGATAATCACATCTGGCTTCCAGTTTTCTTTGATCCTCTTAATTTTTAAGAGTGCATCGTATGCCTCAATAAGTGTATCCTTTGGATGGTCTCCCGCTCTTATTTGAGAGAGAGGGTCAGCCAATAAAGGAATCTGAGCATGAGCAGCTAAACGAGCAATAGCCTCTGCACTGGCCTTATCTGTTTGAGGGCCACATACAAAAAGGATATTTTCCTTATCGTCAATCATTTTTGCCACAGATTTAATATTAGATAAAGATAATTGTTTTTCTCCGTCTAAAAAATGATGATGAGGTTTGTTTTCAGGCTTCCATAAATCATCTAAAGAAAAATCAGGAATGAGCGGCTCTCTTAATGGAACATTCAAATGCACTGGGCCAGGATTATTGGCATGACTTTGATGATAAGAGCGAGCTGCAACTGAACGCACATAAGTCAATTGCTTAGGAGTAGATTCTGGCAAAGCCAAATCATGAAACCATTTGACAAAAGCACCAAATAAATCAGGCTGATGGATCGTTTGTGGCGCTCCTACTTCACGTAATTCATGAGGTCTGTCTGCTGTAATGACAAGTAAAGGTACATGACTGTAAAACGCTTCTACTACTGCTGGCATGTAATTTGCTACTGCTGTTCCTGACGTACAAACCAATGCTACAGGTCGTTTTTGTTCCTTGGCCATTCCAAGTGCAAAAAATGCAGCGGAGCGCTCATCGAGATTCATCCAATGAGTGACACCCTCATGTTCTGCAAAGGTCAATGAAATCGGAGTTGAGCGTGATCCTGGGGAAATCACAACATCTGTTAACCCCTGTTGTACAAACTCATCTACAAACTGTGCAAGATATCTAGTTAATTGTTCTGTATGATTCATCTAGACGGTCCTCCTAAGACGGATAGCATAGGTCCAAATTTAATACGTGTCTCTTCATATTCTGCCTCAGGATCCGAATCCTCAACTACTCCACAGCCAGCAAAAAGAGAGGCTTGATCCTTATGAATGAGTGCTGATCTGATGGCGACAGCAAATTCGCCATTTCCCATTTGGTCCAGCCAACCAATAGGAGCTCCATACCAGCCGCGTTCCATATCTTCATAATCCCGAATGAAAGTTAAAGCATCTTCTCTCGGTTCACCACCCAAAGCAGGGGTTGGGTGTAATCGTTCCACAATATCAAGTAAAGACATATCATCTTTTAAAATCCCTCGGACGGGAGTATATAAATGCTGCATATGTCGTAATGGATATAGAATAGGCTGTTTAGGTACTGATAACGTTTTACAACAATCAGCAACAGATTCCTTAATCATTTGTACTACAAATTGATGCTCCTGAAGATTTTTGGAATCTGAAAGAAGATCGGTTCCAATGATACGATCTTCTTCTTCTGTCTTCCCTCGTGGTGCAGTGCCGGCTAAACAGGTCGAGAGAACTTCTTGGTTTTCCACCTTCACTAACCGTTCTGGCGAAGCTCCAACAAAACAATCGTCACCACTTTCCATAATAAAAATATAGCTATTTGGGTGCTCAGAAACTAGCTTTTTTAATATAGAAGAAATTGCAACTCTTCCCGAGAAATGAGCACGTAATTCGCGAGCAAGAACGACTTTGTCTACTCTCCCTTTTTTAATCTCTTCTGTCACCTGATGTACATGTTCTTTCCATGTATCTACACCTATTTCTTTCACATCAACCATATCCACTGGCGGCGTTTGAGTAGTAGTTGATTCCAATAGTCTTTTTGATTCCTGTAATAAAAATTCAGAAAAGTCCTCAGGTGCTTTCTCATGGTCCACTAGAGCATTTATAGTTAAATAAATGTCTTGTCCTCGTTTGGTTAATAAAAACATGGGTACGGTGAATTTTGTGTCAGGAAAAGAATCCCAAAGACCTTTTTTCTTAGCATAAGGATCAAAACAAAATCCACCAAAACTTAAAAATCCTGTTCCGGGAACTTGTTTGTCTCCCTCCGTGATTAAATTTTCATATAAATTCTGAAGATGAGTACGGACGCTTTGAAATCGCTCTTCTCCTTCTTGAATCATGGTAGCTGAACCAATACCTACTAAAACAAGTTCACCTTGGGAATCTTGCCAAAATATACGTTCTCCCATATAATTCTTTCCTTCTTCAAAAAATGAAAGAGGATTAGCAGAAGACACCTTTTCTATGACACTAATAAAACAAGGCTTTTTTGTTTGGCTTGCTTTTTGTTGAGCAATCTTTACTATAGGTAAGAGTCGATTTGGCTTTGTCTTTATCATGGATATAACCTCCATTACAGAGATGTTCAATTTTTACAAATATATATATATAAATTTAAAATTCCAATTACACTACTCTATTTTATGCTCTTTTTGATCATTCCTCAAGGATTCCTTAAAATTACCATAGAATGTTTGTAATTTGATAGATTGACACCGTGAATAGCATCTTCTAAACTAAATATGGACCTTAAGTTGGAGGTTACAACGAGAGGAGAATTTAAAAATGCAAACATTAAAAAGAGAAGAGATCCAAACTGCATTAAATGAGAAAAAAGGATGGCAGACTTGGTGGAGACTTCTTCGACCACATACATTAACAGCATCTTTCGTCCCGGTATTTGTTGGAACAATGTTGGCTATTCAACAGAC
Source organism: Bacillaceae bacterium S4-13-56 (assembly GCA_040191315.1). Taxonomy (NCBI): domain Bacteria; kingdom Bacillati; phylum Bacillota; class Bacilli; order Caryophanales; family Bacillaceae; species Bacillaceae bacterium S4-13-56. The sequence goes on from JAWJLM010000044.1 coordinate 25,507, forward strand.
CTCATTCCATTTTTTACTCTTTTTAGCCATGATGACTGCATCTATTGTAATTCAAGCAGCCACTAATATGTTCAATGAATACTATGACTATGTTCGCGGACTTGACAATGAAAACTCTATTGGGATAGGCGGAGCCATTGTAAGAGATGGAATCCAACCTAAAACTATTAAACATTTGGCTATTACCTTATTTGTGATAGCTGTGCTGTTAGGTGTTTATATTAGTATCGAAACCACTTGGTGGGTAGGATTGACTGGCGCTATCAGTATGATATTCGGTTATCTCTATACAGGTGGACCTTACCCTATTGCCTATACCCCTTTTGGTGAATTAACATCAGGCACACTCATGGGAACCGTTATTGTTGCTGTCTCTTTTTTCATTCAGACAGGCTATGTTAATGCGGAAATATTTCTTGTTTCTATTCCCGTTGCTATATTCATAGGTTCTATCCTATTAGCAAATAACATTCGTGACCGTGATGGAGACAAAATTGCAGGACGAAAAACTATAGCCATTTTACTTGGACACAAAAAAGCAATCCGATTTCTTGCCGTTTTGTATGCGGTGGCATATGGGTTAACGTTCCTATTCATCATTTTAGGTATTCTTCCATGGTGGTCTCTCATTGGATTCTTAAGCATTCCAAAAGCAAAAGAAGCAGTTCAAGGATTTGTTGGGAAAAGCTCTCCACTTGAAATGCTACCCGCAATGAAATCAACCTCACAAGTCAATACATTTTATGGATTTTTAGTAGGGATTTCATTATTCATATCTTTCCTATTTCAGTAATCAACCAAAGCCTGCATAACCGCAGGTTTTTTATTTTAGCATTTTTTTGAAATTCATAGTAAGATGAAAGAAAAATGAGGAGGAGTAAGATGGAAGTTTCATTCGAAAATACATTAATGGAAGCGCTCGGTATGAAAGTAGAAAAATCAGAAAAAGACTCCGTTATATTAACTATGCCTGTTGAACCTAAAACACATCAACCTATGGGATACTTACATGGCGGGGCAAGTGTTGCCTTAGCTGAGTCAGTTGCAAGCATAGGCGGATTCCTAAACATTGATCCAACCACTCATCAGGTATTCGGGATAGAAATCAATGCAAATCATATTAAAAATAAGCGAGAAGGGATTGTCAAAGGAGTTGGAACTCCGATCCATATTGGGAAGAACACACAGGTATGGGAGATACAGATTGTTGATGAAGAAGACAACAAAATAAGTATATCCCGGTGCACGTTGGGAGTTGTCCCATTAAAAAACAAAGGATAAGCAAGGAAATGTTTCTCTGTGTTTTTTCCAAAAGAGACGGGACAAAAACCGCACCATCCAGTCAAGTTATCTATTTGGGCAAAGCTTCGCGCTTTTTGGTCAATTTAGGTGCTACTAAAGTTCATTGGGTGACGATCTTATAGGTTATGTGATGATATCAAAATTTTCAGTGCTAGAGAGCTCGATTTAAGTGACGACTTTTTTATGCATAGTGACGCTTTTATAACTTGCGTGCTATTCACTTTGCTTGGGTGCCACTATCTTTGTTTGAGAGCCACACTCTCTATTTCTATGTGCCAATTTCAAAGTTTTAAGTGACGATTTTCTCCAGTTTAAGAAGATAAGGTGCCACTTCTCTTGATTGCGTGCCACCCCAACCCATCCACATACGTGCCAATTGCCACTAGAAAAGCTGATTCCTCTCTTGAGGAATCAGCTTTTTATTTTTTGATAGAATCTTTCATCCATTAAACATAACCTTTTTTAGCAAACCAAGGTCTTAAATTCATAAATACAGGGATAAACAGTAAACTGATAAACACACCTTTTATCGCATTAAATGGAAGTAAGGCTCCATATACAGTAACCCATCTTACCTGCGCATTCATTTCTTCAAATCCCATGAACCATGTGTAAGCTGGAAGGATAAGGAAATAGTTTAGAATTCCCATTCCAATTGCCATAGTAATGGTACTTACAATAATGCCAAAAACAACACTTTTAAATGTTTTGTACTTACGATAAATCAATGCTACAGGAAGAATAAACATCGTACCAGCTAAGAAGTTTGCAGCGACACCAACAGGATCACTTGCACCAGTTAATAGCAAGTAGAGGATATTCTTTAATCCTTCTACAAGAATACCTGCTGCTGGAGTAAACACTAGTGCTGCGATAATTGCGGGAATGTCACTAAAATCCACTTTCAAATAACTTGGTAGCACAGGAAGTGGAAAACTTAAAAACATTAATACAGCTGCCATTGCACTAAATAGAGATATTAAAATAATCTTGAATAACTTTGATGAATTGTTCATCACCAATCTCCTCCTTCATCCTTTGCCGATTCACATCTCGATGAAGGCGAACACAAACATATGAAATTTGGCTCAATTAATCATAATCATTAGTCTAACCATTACACCTATGTTTCTTGAACATAAAAACCCTAAAGCATTTAAATAGCTCTAGGGGCATTTTTGGGTGCAAGAAACTAAAGGTGTCTAATTCACCTATTTGTGCTCTGCATCTTCTCCCATCCAGACTGTAACTGTCGGTCCTGGAATTTCACCAGGTCCACCGTAGGAAGAGGATCACTCCTCTTTTGGCACCTACGGGTCGCGGACTGATAGCACATGGCTAATTACCGCCGGTCGGGAATTTCACCCTGCCCCGAAGATGGAATCGTATTGTTTTCATTAGTTATTATAAAATAAAATTAAGGAAAATAAAAGTGAAAAGCCTCACATACTGCACACTCTTTCCTATTATTCAAAAAGTGGACACAAATCTTCTGTTCCTTTAAGGTTTTTAATCATGTGAACTAGAAGATCTATCTCCTCTTCTATATCCTTAAAGCTCACTGTTTCCACAGGAGAATGCATATACCTTAATGGTAAAGATACTAACGCAACAGGTACACCATTTCCAGTATAACGCATTTTATCAGCATCCGTACCCGTTTGACGTGGAGTAAGTTCATATTGAACCTTCATATCTAGATCTTTCGCTGCCTTTTCTAGAAACTGATTCATTTTCCGGTTAATCGGCGCACCCTTAGCTAAAACTGGTCCTCCACCAAGCTTAATATCCCCATGCTTTCTTTTATCGACACTTGGATAATCTGTAGCAAACGTTACATCACATGCAATTGCCATAGTCGGGTCAACTCCAGCACTGGCAAAATAAGCACCACCCAAATTGGTTTCCTCGTTAACAGTGCTAGCAGCATAAACCCCAACATTAACTGATTCCTTAGACAATCTCTTTAAGACTTCACCAACAATATAGGCCCCCGTACGGTTGTCTAGTCCTCTTCCAGTGAGAAATTTTTCATTTAAGACTTCTGGTTCTCTCTTATATACCGCTAAATCTCCTACCTGTACAAATTTTTCAGCCTCATCTTTAGAATCAAAGCCGCAATCAACATAAAGGTCTGTAAATTCTAATTTTTCTTTTACTCCCCCGTGGTGCTCCGCGTTCGCACCGATAACACCTGTAAAGGTTTTACCGAAACCCAAAATCATGATTTTCATTCCTACGGCTATTTTCGCACTTATTCCTCCCATTTTATCAATGTAGAGAAAACCGTCTTCACTAACACCCGTTACAACAAAAGCAATTTCATCACAGTGGCCAGCCAGCAAAACCTTAAAAGGTGCATTAGGATTTAACACTGCAATGACGTTCCCAGCATTATCAGTCCTCATATCATCTGCATACGGTTTCATGTGCTCCATCCATTTTTTCTGAATCATCATTTCCATGCTTGATGGTGAAGGAGTCATTAAAAGCTCCAATAAAAATTCGTGTTTTTCTCTGTTCATATGTATTCCTCCTAATCGATTGATGTGAAAAATCAATCTCATACTAATATAACTCTCACACACTAAATTATAACAAACCTTTTGTGAACAAAAAAATTCTAAAATCGCTTTTTATATGATATAATTACATTAAACCGATAAGAAAGGTTGGTATTATTATGCCAAAAAGTATACCTAGACCGTTAGTTCGACTCAATCAATGGACTATTTTGTCTTCTGTTATCATAGCTTTAATTACTTCTGTACACGAAATTATGTTAATTCCACTTATTGCAGGACTTATAGGATTAACTTTTGGGATCAATCCAATTATGTGGATCGGAAAACAATTTCTAAAAAAACCGGTGAAAGAATATATCCTAGAAGATGTTGACCAACAAAGATTTAACCAAATCATCGCAGTTACTTGCCTCTTTCTATCCTACCTTGGATTTCTTATGGGAGTAAACTGGATGGGTTATACATTTTCTATTATGGTGGGTCTTGCATCAGGTATTGCAATTGCTGGTTTTTGTATAGGATGTTACATTCGCTTTCAATGGGGACAATACCAATACCGCAAAAAACAAATTCAGTAGAGAACCTATTCAAGGTTCTCTTTTTGTATGAATAAAGAGATTCTGTCGATAATGTATAGAAAAGATGATACGAGGGAGAGTTCTATGTTGCGTTATTCTTTTCTTTACTATTACTTCAGAATTCCAGTTTTAGTAAGACTCCTGCTAACTGTTTTGTCCTTCATGATTTTGTTTGGGATCATTATACATTGGATAGAACCAAGTCAATTCCCTACTATTTTTGATGGGATTTGGTGGGCATTTGTTACTGGATCTACTGTCGGCTACGGGGATTATGTTCCCTTGTCGAATTTAGGGAGAATAATTGCTATCTTTCTCATTCTAACAGGTGGTGGAGTGGTCACGTTTTATATGGCAACTATTTCAGCAAGTACATTAAAAAGACAATATGACTTATCGGAAGGATCTGTTGATTATCATCGAGAGAATCACTTCATTATTATTGGATGGAATGAAAAGGCTAGAAGATTAATTGAAAAAATAGAACAAGATATGCCTTCGCGAAAAATGGTTCTTATTGATCAAACATTAGATTCCTATCCTTATCAACAACATCCAGTTCATTTTGTAAAAGGTGATCCTTCAAGAGATTCTATTTTAAAAAAGGCAAACATCCAAAAAGCATCTACTGTAATAATTACAGCTGATCAATCAAAGAATGAGGGAGAAGCCGACCAACAAAGCATTCTATGTACCATTGCCTGTCGAGGATTAAATCCTAACTTGCCCATTTTTACGGAAATACTGTCTCAAGATCAAATTACAAATGCTTATCGCGCTGGTGCTACTAAGGTTTTAAGCACAAATTCATTTATGAGTGAATTGTTTTACCATGAAATCCAGCAAGAGCATCAAGCTTTTAGGATGATTTCTGGTCTTTTAGAATCCTATAAGTTTCTTGAAAAACAACCTACTGAAACTGAAATCGGTCAGACTTTTGGTAATCTAAAGGAACAATATAGAAATATGGATCAAACCATTCTAGGAATCAGTAAAGGGGATTATATTCAAATGAATCCCCCATCTGATGTAGTAATTGAAAATAACCATACTCTTTTTATCCTAGTTCCTAATTCCTAAAAGAGCAGATTCTACTTGTTTTATAAGGGACCGCCCTTTTTTCATGTATTCCTCTGGAACATGAGCATCTTTTTCGATTGGTTCCTGAAATTGGTTAACTGTAGCAGTAAAATTTCCAATCGCAGCATGGTCCTCATCTCCTTGATAAACATGGGTTAACATATAAGGCTTCTGTATACGTACAATGGCTCCATCTTGATCTAGCTCGCCATCCTCTGTTTTAAAGGGAATACGCAAAAATTGGTATCCGCCATCTGTGGCTAGTTTATAATCAAATGAACCATGATCATAATCCCAATTACCACCTATAACAAATCCCATAGGCTTTAATACTTTCTCCATGTCTTGCAGGACAAACACTTGATTTTCAATAGCAGAAGAGATTGTTTTCACATGTATTCACTCCTTTGTGATTAGCATATCCATCTTAATGCCGCTAACCATTGGAAAAATATGGATCATAAAGGCCGTTTCTATCCATGATTCCTCGCGAAATATGTGTTATCAACCAAACAAGCACTAATAAAAAAGGATGCCCCATCAGAAGGCATCCTCACGTTATTTTTATGAATTTAATCTTTTTTCAAGCTCTTCTTTTTCTTTCTCAAATCCTTTTTTACCTAGTAAAGCAAACATGTTCTTTTTGTAGGCTTCCACTCCAGGCTGGTCAAATGGATTTACTCCCAATAGGTATCCACTTAACCCGCAGGCTTTTTCAAAGAAATAAACCAAATAACCAAATGTATAAGCATCTAATCGTGGAAGATGAACAATTAAGTTCGGTACTTGTCCATCGGTATGGGCAAGCATAGTTCCTTCATAGGCTTTTTGATTAACAAAATCAACAGTTTCACCAGCAAGATAATTCAATCCATCTAGATCCTGCTCATCTTCTTCAATTGTAATATTAGACTTTGGTTCTTCTACATGAAGAACGGTTTCAAACAAGTCTCGACGACCTTCTTGAACATATTGACCCAACGAGTGAAGGTCTGTTGAAAAATTAGCGGAAGATGGATAAATTCCTTTAAAATCTTTTCCTTCGCTTTCTCCAAATAATTGCTTCCACCATTCACCGAAATATTGAAGAGCCGGTTCGTAGTTAACCAACATTTCAATAGTCTTACCCTTGTTATACAAAATGTTTCTTACTGCTGCATATTGGTATGCAGGATTTTCTTCTAATTCAGAGGATTCTAGCTCTTTAACCGCAAGCTGAGCTCCTTCCATCATTTCATCAATGGAGATTCCACTTGCTGCGATTGACAATAAACCAACAGCTGTTAATACGGAATAACGTCCCCCTACATCATCAGGTATAATAAATGTTTCATATCCTTCTTCATCGGCAAGAGTTCTAAGAGCACCTTTAGCTTTATCCGTTGTAGCATAAATACGTTTTTTAGCTTCTTCTCTGCCATATTTGTCCTCCAAGTATTTACGGAAAATACGGAATGCTAATGCTGGCTCGGTAGTTGTCCCGGATTTAGAAATAACGTTTAAGGAAACATCCTTACCTTCTAGCACATCCTTTAATTCATTCATGTAAGTAGAGCTAATATTGTTTCCAACAAAATAAACTTCTGGAGTTTTACGTTGTCCTTTTTTCAAAACGTTATAAAAAGAGTGATGGAGCATTTCTAGCGCAGCTTTTGCGCCTAAGTAGGAACCACCAATCCCTATGACTAAAAGAACATCGGAATCCGACTGAATTTTTTTAGCAGCCTTTTTAATTCGGCTAAATTCCTCTTGATTATAGTCGTTTGGTAGTTCTATCCATCCTAAATAGTCATTGCCTGCACCTGTTTTTTCATGCAAAGTGTGGTGAGCAAGTTTCACAGCATCTCTCATGTATGTGAGTTCATGTTCTCCAAAAAAAGATAAGGCCTTACGATAATCAAACTTAATATGTGTCATCTCTTTATGCCTCCTCAAATTATTGCTTATACCTTTATAGTATCCATATCAAACTTTATCGAAACAGAGAAAGCAAATCAAGATGCTTCTTCCCATGTAACCGTATACACTATATAAATTTTGTGAAATTAGTAAGAAAAGTGCCCCTCGAAATAAGAAAAGCGCAAGCGCCCTCGATCATCGACGTAAGGCGGTGAGGCCCACAGGATGTGGGTCACGTAGGCATTGCCACACGATGTGGC
>JAWJLM010000045.1 GCA_040191315.1 Bacillaceae bacterium S4-13-56
CGACTCTAGTCGATAGGGCGCTGGAGCTAGACATATTTTATACTTTTGTATGAAAACAGACACTGCAAAACTTTTATATACGTGATCAAGTCACAATAGATGGTACTTCTATACCGTCACAACCCGTTTCTTATGCAGGGTATCCTTCTTCAGGATTCATCAATGTATATTTCTACCTGGTCATATTGTTATTAAAGGTATTCTCGAAGATGAACAACAAGATTTATCCTCCTTGTTTGATTAGGAATCCATTTTCATGGTAGATGGTGGCTCCGCGAAGCGAGCCATAATGATTTCTTATCTTGTAAGAAAAGCACTTGTTTCTGCGAAGAAGTTCTTAGAAGCTTGCCTTCATGCGATTACTTTTGCAAAAAAACTTCGAAGATTACCCGATGAAGCTTTTTAGCTAGAACTAGAAAAATTCTCTAACAACTTATAAATTCTGAAACTATTAGAAAACTTGGCATTTGCTAAGCCTTTGTGACGAATGCCGTAGTTTCACTTATGCAGATAGGAAAGTTGCTAAAAAAGCATTCATAAAGTGAAACTTCAATCAGTGGGCGTTCCTCACTGATTGTTAGTACCCAAGGATATGACCTAAAGAGTCCCTTGAACCAATCGGACATTTACGGACAGTTTATCCCCACCTACTCTTTTCGTTACACTTAAGACTTAAGATGGGGTATTTCTCCCATGAAAACAAAACATTAAATTTTTTCATCCTTGTTAGTGAAGCTTGCTTCATGGTTTCATGCAGGATAAATTTATATGGGTGCTACTGTTTGAGCATATTATTCTGATATTCCTATTTTTTCTATAAGGATTTTCCCTGGCTTGTTTTTGAAATAGAAACTCATTTCTTCAATCTCTTCAAAATTCACCTCCGAATTTTCCATTTCAAAAAGAGAAATCGGCAAATGAAAAGATTGGAATACAGGTTCCCATGATGCTTCATACTTTCCTTCACGAAAGATTTCATCAAACCAACCAAATATCGTATAATCCGTTTTAATAACTGGCGGAACAGGAAGGAATTGTTCCAATGGAAGCATTACAGTTTCCCCTTTGATATCCATCAACTCCACATAAATTTCAGGAAGAGCCACCGGATTTTCTTGGTCCGCTTCCTCATCAATATTAGCCAATGTAACCACCAGTGATTCTGGCCTACCCTTCCATTGATTGGACAAGTCCCATTTAATCTGCGCATTTGTCACCCATTCCAATTGAAGAGCATCTTGAAGGCGGTTATTTCCAATACGATCTTTAGGAGTTATTATTTGATTTTCAACAAAACCTTCAGCTGCAGAAAAAGATTCCTTGTCTCCTTCCTCAAATTGGACTAATGTTTTATACGAACTACCCTCATATTTATTAATATAGAGCGTATCTGGAATCCAGTTTTGCCCATAACGGAAATCTTGAAATAAAGGAATATACTGCTCCTTCTCATGAAAAGCTACTTCCATTAAGGCTGAAAGATATACTTTAGCTATATTTCTCTGATTTTCAGGACTTATAGTTTGCTTTTGGCTTAAAAATAACCCTCTAGGAAGACTGTTATCTTTTCGTCCCCATTTTGTATTAAACTGACTATGATTTGCATCTGCAATATAAAGAGAAGCCTTGAATAGATTTACTTCTTGATCAAAGGATGTTCTTGCGTATTGCCGGTCCCCTCGAAAATCGTTCAAATCCCCATCACGCGCCCCATGCAACAGAAAATAATACTTGTTTTTCAAATACGCTTTTTTTCCATCTACAGATTGGTCGGTAGGCGCAATTCCTACTACGACCTGAATATTTAATTCTTCTATTCCTTTTAAAGCAGGATCATCTGGAAAGAAAGATTGATAATCTGCGGCCATTGCAACAGCTTGTCCTCCCCTTGAATGTCCAATTAAGGCGACTTTATCAAGATCAACTTTCCCAAAGAGTGAAGAAGTTGGATTTTGAGTTAAATCCTTAACTTGAATCAGATGTTTTAACATGATCCAGGCTCTTAATTCATAGTTATTGTTAGGGCTTCCTGAGACATTCGAAAAGTTTATAAAATCCTCATCTACTGATACTGCTATAAATCCTCGGCTGGCAAAAAGCTCTCCTAGATAATTATAGCCACTTGTAGAAAAATCCTCCATCGCATGGTTACCATGCACCATAAAGATAATAGGAAATGGCCCCCTACCTTCTGGAATCCACATTCGTCCATTCAGAGGAAGATTACTTTGGTCGAACCCCCAGAATTCTTCTCTCTTAGAACTCCATTCAGTAACGAGGTGGGTAGCATCAACACTTGGTGTAATAATAGAAACTTCTTTACCAAACTCCTTCCTATGGGGATCTTTTCCACTTCCATAGGTTAAAAAGGCATAGGAGTAGTTTCCGTGTTCTCCAGGATTATCAAAGGATAATGGAGTAACATGATTTCGATTAACCTTTGACAAATACTCATTTGAAAGATCCGGGAGGAATACATATGTTAATCCCAAGCTAATAAGCAATGTTATTGCAACCTTGACCCATATTCTAATCTTCTTATGGAACAAGAAAAATAACCATACTCCTATGAATAAAGAAAGAATCGAAAAGATTAATCCCATAATAATGGAGAAAAGATTTCCTGAATTTTCACTTTCCAAAACAACAATAACTGCAAAGGTACTGTAAACCAAACTTCCTAACCACATCTTTGGCAAAGGAATATATAGCATAGAAAAAACAAGCCCTATCACAACCATGCTTAATGCAAAAAACACGGTATGGAATGCAATGACCTTCATTATTTCAAGCCAAAGGTGCCCTCCCTTTGTATTACCAATTGCAAAAATGGATGCCCCACCTGTAGTTGTTATCCATAAAGAAACCATCATCCAAACAGTCAATTTTGATTCTTTAGATGGGATGATGGAGATACGACCTATTATCCAGCTCACTATTTTTTTCATTAACCCTCAATTCCTCTTTTATGCGTTAGATGTTTATATACTAACATTTTACCTATCTCAAGGATATAAGGAAAGATTTGAAGCAACCTAATCTTGATGCGAAAGACAAATAAAAAAATGAAGTGCTCATTTGAGACACCTCATTTTTTTATTTAAATAGAAAGCTCTAATATTTTTTCAACATCTTTTTTTCCTAGAACTTTAAACTGACCAAATTCCCCGCGTTTCATCGCACGATCAGTAATGAGTTCAAATTGTTCAGACCCGATCTTATAATCCTGTAATGTCCTAGGTGCTCCTAAGGAAGACCAAAACTCTCTTAGTTTTTCAATTCCTTCTAACGCAATTTGTTCATCTTTTTTACCAGAAGGGTCAACATCAAAAACTCGGACAGCAAATTGCTTAAATCTCTCGATATTTTCATGCATTGTATGTTTCATCCAATTTGGGAAGAGAATGGCCAAGCCACCTGCATGAGGGATATCATGAACAGCTGATACCGCATGTTCAATGTTATGAGTAGCCCAGTCTCCACGATAGCCCATTTGAAGCATTCCATTTAAAGCAATGGTACCTGCATACATAATCGTTTCACGATGCTCATACGATTCAAGATTTTCTAATAATTTTGGAGCTGAATCTATCACGGCCTTTAAAACCCCTTCACACATACGGTCTTGCACCGGAGAAAGAGTGGGATTGTGAAAATATTGTTCAAATATATGACTCATCATATCCACAATTCCATAAATCGTCTGATCACGAGGAACCGTTAACGTATTCGTTGGGTCTAAAATTGAAAAAGTCGGGAAAGTAAGTGTTCCAAAACCCCATCCGTACTTTTCTTGAGTTTCTAAATTGGTAATAACTGCCCCACCATTCATCTCTGATCCAGTCGCAGCAAGCGTTAAAATCGTTCCAAAAGGGATAACTCCTTTTGGATCTGCCTTTCTTGTCACAAGATCCCAAGGGTCTCCCTCATATGTAGCTCCTGCAGCAATCGTTTTGGTACAATCTATTACACTCCCGCCACCAACAGCTAAAATAAAGTCAACCTTATTTTCTTTGCAAAGTCTTACCCCTTCTCTAACGGAAGTAATTCTTGGATTGGGATCTACTCCGCTCAATTCAACTACATTTATATTTCTTTCTTTGAAGATTTGAACCACTTGATCATAGAGACCAAATTTTTTAATACTTCCGCCACCATAAACAAGAAGCACATTTTGAGTACCTGGTGGAATTTCTTCTTTTAATTTTGTGACTTGTCCTTTTCCAAAAATTAATTTAGTTGGATTATGAAATACAAACGGATCCATACTATCTCTCCTTCTCTATATATTACATGTATTATTATGAGCGTTTGTTTTAAAACGATCAAAAATTTAAACTCATTTAATTAGGGTCTGCTGAATAAATATAAAATCCACTA
>JAWJLM010000046.1 GCA_040191315.1 Bacillaceae bacterium S4-13-56
TTGGTATTTAGCCATTTAGAACACCCTTTCTGAACGTATTCTTTTTCAAAACTTGTGAACTCGAATTCATCATCAATTCCCCCTGTACTTTGTTTGAAAATTCGAGTCACTGTAAGAGTAGTTCTTAAAATCAAAAAGTCCCTCTCTGGACGAATGGAACAGAGGGGGATTTTCTTTCTTAAGAAAACCATTTTATTTAATTCTTACATATAAATATTATTCTATTTCAAAAATTCTTATTAGAGACTAGCTACGAAAGAGGAATAAATTCATTAAATTGATATTGCAAGAAAATATTTCCTTGGGAATAGAAACTATACTAATAGAGCTAATCTATCCATTCATATAGAGTAATCTCATAATATACCTGATCAAACAAAGGATTGGATTGGAATGATTGAATCTTTCTAAGATGTTCCTCAACACCAATTCCTTGTAATTTGAATCCATTGACAACATGGTCCGTCAAATAGATGGTCGAGTCTTTATAATACAACCGATCATTAGCGAATATGGGGAATGAATAAACTCTTTTATACGGAAAGGAAGATTTATAATAATCCATCATTCTAATTTCTTCCCATGCATAAACAACCTTTTTATCATCCAAAGAATCCAAATACTCCACTAATTGAATTGTAGCTGGAACTTCTTCTTTTTGTTCCTTCATCAAAAAAACTCCTGCTAAAGATTGGATCATGATAGTGATTAATAATAGGGAAATTGTTTTTTTGCTTGAAGCCTTCAAAATAACAATTACAGCCCAGAAAGTTAGAAGAAGTAAAAGCGGGGCAAGATGTCTAGCTTTTTCTACATTTTGTCCGAAAATGACCCAGAGAAAATAGGATACTCCCAGTAAAGTCAGGCAAAATCCAAATGGGTTTCCTAAACGATTTTTGCTAAGAAAGGCTCTTAAGATGATAAGAGTCCAAACTAAAAGGAGCACCCAATTATGTGTAGACAATGCAGACCACGTAAAATGATATAACGTCAACCCAATCCTTTCATAGATGGGGCGATTGATATCTACCCCCCATTCCGAGAAATGTCCACCTGTAAATCCTAATGCAAGCTCAATAAAATTTTCTAAGCTTCCTTCCGAAATAATAAGAGCACCTATCCAAATAAATTGCGAAACAATCGTTAATAAAAACATGAAAATGATTTTTAATTTTGAACGATTCTGTTTTAACTCATAAAGCCATAAAAATACTAAACCAACCCCAACAGGAATATATGAAATCCTTATCCCCATTAAAACACTAAAGATTAAAACTAAAATGATGTGATTAGACCATGTTGGTTTTAAAATGGCTTTATCTAAAAACCATAAATACCACCAGAATATACTTATTGCCATGGCTTCAGACATTGGTAAGGAAGTTAAAACAAACCCATAGGGAAGGCTTTGCCACACTAGGACCGCTACCAGTGAATGAACCCTGTTAATATAAGCTCTAGCTAAACCATACATTGGAATGATCGATAAGGTGAACATGATTTTATTTAGAATGACTAAAGCCTCAATTGGATCACTAATCCACTGATGAATTAGGCTCCCTCCAAGAATAAAGTATGGGTATCCCGGGAAGTGAGGCTGCATTTGTCTTAAATCAAACCAGTCCAACGCAAGCGCGAAATCCACTTGATCCCATGTAGCAGCGTAATTACTTATGTACAAGAATCTACTCACTACTACACTAAAAAGGATGAGGAGAAGAAAAGCTTCTAATTTTTTCTCTTTTAAACTTTCAATCACCATAAGCGGAATTCTCCTTTTTTACACACAAAAGCAAGGCATCCAAATAGAAGCCTTGCCTTTAAGGGGGGAATTTATTTGGTTGAAGACCTAACTTGTGAAATAGTTAACTTATTCTTCACAGAAACTTGTTGTGATTTACCCTCAGAAGTTTTTTCACTTTTATTATTAGTACTAACTAATAAGTATATAACTACAAAATAGCCTATATACGCTATTACTTCTTCAATAGATGGCATCGATGAATACCCCAAAAATGCTTTTAAGAATATTCCAATTTCACCTGAAAGTAATGGAGCTACTCCCGTATCTCGGAGATAATGCGTATAATCAATTGGGTGTTCCGGTAACAACCATGTTATATCATAAACCTTTGGCATAACAGTCCCCAACATTCCAATATCCTGCATCATGGAAATTCCTTGAACAAGTAACCCTGCTGCAATTAAAACAATAAATGCGCCAGTTACTTTAAAGAAGGTTTTAAGAGGAATTCGCATGGTTCCTTTAATAAAGAGATAGTACAGAAGAGTTGCAATAGCGACACCCGTAATAGCTCCCCATCCTTCTACTGCATTTTGAATATTTCCTCCTGTAATAGCCACAAAGAAGAAAACAGTTTCAATTCCCTCACGTAACACAACTAAGAAAGAGTGAATAACCATTCCAACTACATTTCCTGTAGATATATAATGATCCATCTTACCTTCCATGTTGGCTTTCATATCACGACTGTGTTTTGCCATCCAAAAAACCATTTGTGTAAGTAGTAAGGATGAAACCAATATTATGCCTATTTTTAAATAGATTTCGCTTCCCATTGCTGCAAATCCTGTAAAGACTACCTGGAATAGCATAGCCACCCCTACACTAGCTAAAACAGCTAAGCTAGCACCAAGCCATACATATTTAGAATATCTAGCATTGTTAGTCTTTTTTAAATAAGTAACAATAATTCCAATGATTAAAAGTGCTTCAAAGACTTCACGAAAGGTGATCAACAAAGCTTGAACTTGCATCGTGAAATTCCCCCAATCCCCAACATCCTTATTTTTGTTTTCGCTTACGATTAACGTATATTACAACACCTAAGATGAACACAACTAATACGATAATTGGTATCCAGTTTTTAATGTCAGAAAGATCTATCCAGTCATTTGTGTTCACATTTGATTCTTCCAAATTTTCATTAGAATCATTAAAATGTCCAACCTCTATGCTTGGCATATTAAATTGTTCTTGAAGTTCAACGAGGATAACTTCTTTTTTCTCTAAAAAGAGCTCCTTATCCTGTTCCTTTTCACCTACACCAAACAATCCAGGGTTTCCTAGCGATTCTAATGCTGCATCAAAAGCATCTCTCAATTGCTGGTCGGCTTCTGGATCTTGACTTTCAATGACTGGTGCTAAGGCCTTATATGTAGCAAAACTTTTGGCTAGCAGTTTTTTTGATGTATCAAAATCCTCAAAGCCCTTATCAATACTCTCTAGTCTTCTTGCTATATTTAATACGAGTACTTTTTGCATATCTTGGATAACTAGATCCTTATCCTTGTTATTTAGATGTGTTAAGACTGTTTCAGCAGGCTCAGTACCCATATGCATATCAAGCTCTTCTTTAACAGTATTAAATATTTCCGTAGCAGATTGAAAATTTGGTGGATCTTCATTTAAATAGGTGACCATTTTTTTATACACTTCTGCCACCGCTTCTTCATTAGGGTCACCATAAGAATAAGCAAAGACTTGACTTATATTTGTAAAAACTAAAAAAATACCTAATAAAGTTATTACTAGCTTTTTCATATAGGAAGCCTCCTCATCGACAATGATAATGATTCTCATTATTATTGTCAATTCTATTTTTAAATTTTCACATAATATTCATAAATTCTCGATTTTTCTAACTGCAGGATTTTCTAGAATGTGTCGATTTCTTTGAATATTTACCTTTTTCACTGGGCGTTTCAGTTCTCTTATTATGGCCGGTAGTACTGAAGTTATATAAGCCTTAAATTTAATAAATGACTGTCCCTTTGATCTTACTTGATATTGAATAGGAATCTCTTTTATTCGAAACCCTTTTCGTACAAGGTTGAGTGTTATGACTTGAGCATAATTATAGTCATGTATAATTTCAGCATGCTCCATAGCCTGGTTAGAGAAAGCTCTCATTCCCGATTGTCCATCAAAGATCCATTTCCTAAGAAAAATAGATTGAAGGAAAGTAAAGAAATAATTTCCCAATCTTCTGTGAAGTTTCATTCCTTTAATTGTGCCTAAAAACCTTGAACCCATAACATAATCAGCGTCACCTTCAAAAATCGGCACTAATAAATCCGGAATTTGTTCAGGTGGGTACTCATTATCAGCATCGATCATTACTCCAATATCCGCTCCAAGTTCAAATGATTTTTTTAATCCCGTACGAACTGCTGCACCTAAACCTTTGTTATATGGCTGTTTCACTATATAATCAGCACCTGCTTGTTTGGCAATCAGCACAGTTGCATCGGTAGACCCATCATCTATAACCAATACCTCCATTTTTACTTGTGGGTGATAGTTTCTAGGGATGCGATGGATAACCTCAGCTATAGATTCCTCTTCATTATAAGCTGGCAAAAAAACTATTACATGTTGCTCCGTCATCATTGCGTCCTCTCCTTAAACGAATCCACTAACACTTTTCCTCTGGAGTGATCTGGGAATGGTGCACCTAATAAATATGCAATAGTTGGAGCCATAGATACAAGACTGTGTTTATCCTCCACTTTCTGTCCTGGCTTAATATGTGGGCCATGCATAAAGAAAGGAACATATCGTTCTCCTTCATCTAAATGGCCATGACCGCCAATACCATCTGCCTGTCCATGATCTGCACAAATGATCAATGTTGTATTCTCCATCTTCCCTTGCTCACTAAGCCATTCCACGAAGGATTCTATATGTGCATCGGCTTCTTCAATTTTTTGAATATATTCATCATAAAGAACTCCACGGCTATGACCCGTTTGATCTGTTGAAATTAACTGTACAATAAATAAATCAGGATCTTGTTCAGTAATGATCTTCCTTGCACCCTCCATGATCTTTTGATCGGCTACATCATTTTTCATAACAGCCGTTACCGTGTCTACATCATCTCCAAATGAATCTACTAGATGAGCAATTCCCAATAGACGTCCTTTTTTATTTACTTTCCTTAAAGAATCAAAAATACTTTCAACCTTTATTCCTAGCTTCCAAACCATATTTGAGGTTATTCCATGTTCAAATGGGTACGTTCCTGTGAACATAGAGGAAAAGCAGACAACTGTTCTTGCTGGATAAACTGTTTCCATATTGGTATATTCTGTACCATTCTTTTTCAAAGAATCCAAGAATGGAGTATTTGCTTCTGCGAATCTCTCCTTTCGCATTCCATCAATAACAATAACAATTACTTTATCGCTAATGCCTTTGTGGGGAGTGTCAGGATCTTCGGTATATGTGTTATATGGGGTCGGCTTCCAATCGAACAAGAAATGGTGAAGTACCCATGCATAGATAAAAAGTAAGAAAGCAGAAATGATTGATGTTTGAAGAAGACCCACATGAAAGCTATTTTCATAAATTTGAACATAAAAATAGTCCCATAAAGAAAGTAAGAATATAAATTTTGGTAGTTGTTCTTGAGCATTCCCACTGGTTGAATCACTATTTTTAAGAACTAATTTCCAAAATCGAGTAAAGTTAAGCCAAGTCGTTCCGATCCTTAAGTGGTAATAGATTGTACCCCAGAAGAATACAGTAAAAAAGAAATAAAGTCCTATTGAAAATAGAATAAGAGTAATATTTATTTCATTCCAAAATAGAAGGAAGACAACTATAGGAATCCATAGGTAATTTCTTAAAAATAATGGGAAATCGTAGACAAAATAAAGAATAATGAAAGGTAATAGTAAAAGAAAACTAATTCCAAGGCCCACAATATGTAGATCAGGCAATTGAAATAGCCAATAAAGAACCATCGTTCCTACAACAAAAATAGGGGTAAAAGGCTTCCCCTCATTTAATAAATTCCAACACCTTGCAGCAAATTTTTCGAATTTAGATGCACTTTTCATCTTTTATTCCCCCTTCTGTTTTTTAGGAGTTCCGACCAATGAAATGGAGAACGTATAATAGCATATATTCCGACTAGGTATGAAAATATAAATTTAAAGGCATGACTTATGAGTGCTATTTGAAAAGCTAGACCTCCATCTATCTCTCTACCAATAAGGACCGCTGTCATCATAGCTTCATACGTCCCAATTCCTCCTGGTAAGATCTGAAACACCTGTCCTGCAACTGTTATACTATTTATAAACACCGAGGAAAAATAATTTAATTCTAAGCTGAATGCATGGCTAACTCCATATATGACAATTCCTTCAAGAACCCAGCTAACCATTGTCAGAGAGATAATCAAAATCCCTTTCCTAGAATAGAAGACGGACCGGAGCATCCCCAAGTGTTTCTGGACAAAACCTATTTTTATTTTCTTTGAAAAAAACATTAAAAAAGCAAGAAATACAATTGAGGTAGAAAAATACAAGAGGATTTGATTACTAATCATTCCATAAAAATAAAAAAACCCAAATCCAGAAAAGCTTATTAGAACTAATAAGTCTAATAATCGTAGAACAATAACCGAGTGGGTTGCTTCATCTAGAGATAGCTTTCGGTCGTGCATAGCAAAGGCTATCCGAACCCCATCTCCAATCTTGATCGGTAATATATGATTAAGAAACATGCTATACCATAGGGCATGGATGCAAACCTGGAAACTAATTCTTCGGTTCACATATAAATACCAAGCAAACGCTCTAAGGAAAAATGCACATCCATAAACAAGAAGCATGGCTAAGATCCAAAAAGGATTCTGGATGAGAAACAAGAATCCTGCTTTTAAAAGGGCAACATCTGCCCACTTCCAGGCAAAAAAAAGAAAAAGCCCAAGGATCAAAAAGCTCGTAAGCAATTTAATTGATTTAACCCCGTTCTTTGTAAGTTTGTTTTGCTTTTGCAATCGTTTTTCGAATCCCTTCTTCAAAGCTAACTTTTGGAGAAAAACTTATTTCTCGATTTGCTTTTTCATAATTTGCCCATGTCCATTTTACATCACCTGGCCGGTGATCCTTTTTAATTACCTTTAATCCAGGAAACTCCTCCATGAAATACCCCAAAAGCTCATTCATTGTCTTAGGTTGTCCACTTCCTAAATTGTAGATTTCATTGTCTGTTTTTTGATTAAATGCAAGTATAATTCCTTCTACAATATCCTCAATATGGGTATAATCACGTGCTGTATCCCTTCCAAATACCTCAATGGGCTGATTATTTAATGCATGATCAAGAAAGATAGAAATAGCCATATCAGGTCTGCTCATGGGTCCATATACAGTAAAGAAGCGAAGTATGGTTAGTTTAAACTGATAGAGACTTTGAAAAGCGTGGCAAAATGACTCAGCACCGTATTTTGCAGCAGCATACGGTGAAGTCACAACTCCCGTAGCCATGTCTTCTGTCACTGGTATCTGATTTTGATTTCCGTATACAGAGGAACTAGATGAAAAAATAACATGTTCTACTCCTGACTTCCCAGCATATTTTAGGACATTTACCGTTGCTTTGATGTCATAATCCACATACTCATCTGGTTGCTCTACCGAATAAGCCACACCTGGTAAAGCCGCTAAATGGATAACTTTATCAAACTTTTCAGAATGAAAAAGACTTTCTACATTTTCTTCCTCTAACAGGTCTAGGTTATGGAACGTAAAATCCCCTACATTACGAATCATTTCTAATTGTTTCTTTTTCATTTCTATAGGGTAATATGGGTGTAAATTATCAACCACAATCACTCGATGCTCTTGTCTAATTAATTGTTGGCACAAATGGCTCCCAATAAACCCTGCACCACCTGTAACTAATATGTTCAATTTTTACACCCCTAATGAATAGTGAAAAAAGCCGCTAATGCGGCTTTTTTATTGTACTACACCTTTAAGAACAGGTACAATCGCATCGCTATGTTGTGCTACTTCATCAACATTTTCATTGGCAATTGCTTCATACCACTTTTGAGCATGATCAAGTAGTTCGGTAGTCTTTTCTTCTCCAAGCTTTTCATTTAAAGCAAGTTCAATATCCTTTAAAAAGATATTACCTTCCATTGCTTGAACACGCGCCTTGGTAACATCTCCTTCTGCTAGAGATGTGGCTGCTTTTTCATGGTATCCTATAATTTTACCAATAAATGCTTTTACAAATAGATTAGAAACTTCTTCTGGATTAACTTCTGTTGCATCTGTTTGGCTGAAATCAAAAATTACTTGCAGTTGGTTGGCAGCATCTTCATCTCCACCGGACAAAGAACCCTTTATTGCTTGATAGAATCCAAGTGCTTCTGCTTGCATAATCATTAATTCTGTTTCATCCGTATTTCCTTCACTTACAGCTTTAGCGATTTTTTCTGCATAGGAATTTGATGCTAAATAATAGCTACGGTAAATTGTCTTATCTGTGATCTGCTTATATACAGAAAAGTCATCAATATTTCCATTTGTTAATGCCTCTTCTAGAAGAGATAATCCTGTATTAATGCTCTCTACCATACTATCTTCTCCAGTTAATTCATAATATCCATCACGCTTTTCTGCTGTAGGAATAATGACCTCATTTAATAAATACTTAAACTCTTCAAAAATAGCTTCTGCTTTTGCTTGTTCACCTGCTTCTAATGCAGTACCTACATCCCCTTGAAGTGATTTCTGCTTGGAATAAAAGTAGGACTGTGTTCCTTTATCGATTAATTGACGTGCTACATTTTGCTCTAATTCCCCATTCTTCCCTGCGTTAATTCCTGAGGTGATGAATACATCAAAATCACCAGTTACCGCTTTCAGTTCGTTTTGGTAAGTTTCTTCTACTAGACTCCAGTCTACTTCTTGATCCTCTTTCATTTTACCTAACTCCGTCATCATTGCTTTATAGTCAGCAACTTGTACTGCAGTTGCAGATTCTTCTAATGGAAACTCTTCCCCTTGTGTTTGATCCTCTTCAACAGGTGTATTTTCAGTATTTTCCTCTGCTACTTGTGCATTCTCCTCTGGTTTATCAGCACTAGAATCTTCATTTCCACATCCAGCTAGAACACCTCCAGCTACAAGAATGCTTGCAAATAGTGATAACGCTTTTCTCTTTTCCATCATCTACTCTCTCCCTCTCTAGTATGTATTCATTATGGTTTTGTTGATAATGATTTTCATTTACAACTAGGATTATATCGAGAATGATTATCAGTGTCAATGCGAGATTGAATGTGTTCATAATTGTGTCACATTTTGCAAAATGGCAATCTTAGAAAGACCTTCTTTTTTGTGATGAATGATAGAACAGAAGGCCTTCCAACAGAATGGTACTCCCATTCGACTTGCGCCGTTACTTTCACAAGGCATACATCCCTTTAAGAAAAGAAGAGCGTCCTATTTATTAGGACGCTCTCTAGATTACTATTTTTTTACTTCTTCCCAAAAATAAACTAATGTTTCCATTCCTTTATCAAAATGCTCTAAGGAAAAGCTTTCATTTGGAGAATGTAAACGATCTTCTGGAGATCCAAATCCTAAAAGCACCACTGGTTTTTTATAGATTGCATCAATCCACTCCACAACTGGTATAGATCCTCCCATTCTTACCAAAACAGTTTCCTTCCCAAAGGCTTTTGACAAGCTTTTGGCAGCTTTTTGAATAAGAGGATGGTTAGGGTCAACCTTATAAGCCTTGGCAGATAGAGGTTCGCGCTTTACGGATAAGCGAACACCGGCAGGAACGTGATTTTCTAAGTGTTTGACCAATAACTCTTGTACTTTATCTGGGTCCTGTCCAGGAACTAAACGACATGTGAGTTTTGCGGTAGCTGTTGAAGGAATAATCGTTTTTGTCCCTTCCCCTTGATACCCTCCGAAAATCCCATTAATTTCAAGAGTAGGTCTTGCCATGGTATGTTCCTTCGCGGTATAACCTTTCTCTGAAACAGTTTCTGGAACGTCCGTTGATTTTTGAAAATCCTCTGTTGGAACCTCCTTAATCAAGGCTCTTTCTTCGTCAGATAATGCTTCTACCCCATCATAGAATCCCTCTACTTGAACGACTTCATCTAAGTCCTTTAAGGTAGTCAGCAAATGAGCCATAGCCATAGCTGGATTACGGATGGCACCTCCATACATACCTGAATGTAGGTCAGCAGAAGGACCATGAACAGTAAATTCAAGCCCTGTAAATCCTTTCAATCCATATAGTATAGTTGGTTGACCACTTTCTACCATCCCTGAGTCAGAAATCACAACAAAATCCGCTGCGAATTGATCCTTCTTTTCATGTAGAATTTTGTAAAGATTTTCACTGCCAATTTCCTCTTCTCCTTCAATACACACCTTAATATTAATTGGGAGCTTTCTTTCCGTCTTAAAATAGGCTTCAAACACTGCCAATTGCATAAAAACTTGTCCCTTATCATCACTAGATCCTCTAGCATAAAGTCGACCATCTCTTACCTCTGGTTGAAAAGGGTCACTCTTCCATAATTCTAAGGGATCAGCAGGTTGAACATCGTAGTGGCCATATAACAAAGCAGTTGGCTTACCCTCTCCAGCACCCATCCATTCTCCATATACTAAAGGATGCTTGTCCGTTTCTTGGATTTCAACTTTTTCAAATCCAATTTCCTTTAAGTAATCTGCTGCAAATTGCGCTGCTTTTTTTACATCTTCTTTATGTACCGAATCTGTGCTCACACTTGGAATAGAAAGCCACTCATTTAATTTTTGAAGCAGACTTTCGCGGTTGTCTTTTAAATATTTCAATGCTTTTTCTGACATTATCCTGCCACCTCTTCTTTTCACTTGATTAGCTGTATTTTAGCATAATGATTATGAACTGAGAAATTTTACTATTTTATCATCATGAAAAAAAGAGCGCCCTATTTAGCGACTCTTATTGATCCAAAATATCAAGTTCTTCCAATGTGGTTATCATAAAGGACACTACTTCCGGGATGTCCTGCATTTGGTTTTCATTAATTTTACGGTCAAAATCAATTTCAATCATATTAAGCGCACTTTTGCTTAATTGATGAAATTGATAGGATAATGTTTGCTTAGGAGGGTGTTCAAGTTCCCATATATCTGAAAGTAAGCTTTCTATCCCAGAGCAATCTATATCCATGTCATGTACTTGTTTATAAAATCTGACGAGAAGAAGACATCCAGGTTGTCCTTTAGTTGATTCCATAATTTCATCTGCTAAGTCTTGAATTGTTGATTTTAAATAGATCTCTGCTTTTATATCAGGTCGCTCAGGTAGGACGAACTCAAGGGAGAACTCTCTAGACATTGTTGCCATATCTAACATGTCCTTCCGACCCGTAATCTTGATTTCCTCGGTGAGATTATCTAAATCATACAGATAATTCTCAAATCCTACTTTTAAATTGTCAAAAATAGTTGGATCGAACATGGAATTTCCTCCTAAATAAAGTGAAACTTCAATCAGTGGCCGTCCCCCACTGATTGTTTTAGGCACCCCCCAATCGGAACATTTACAGGCGGTTTATCCCCTCCTACTCTTTTCGTTTCACTTAAGACTTGAGGTGGGGGTATTGTTCATGCGGGATAAAAAATAACATTATACTCGATGAAGATTCCATCCTTTTTTCTCTATACTCACCCAAAGGATATAAATGAACACTTGTTGGATGCAAGGCATTTACAAATTATCATATAAAAGGATTATAGTTTGATAAAGGAGGGATAGCAAGGATTAACAATTTCTAATTAAACAAGTTCCGATCCATCATAAAGAAATAAGAAAAGCGCAAGCGTCCTCGACCATCGACGTAAGGCGGTGGACCTCACCTTAGATTAAGGATCGTCGGCTAAAACCATCACATCGTGTGGTGACCTACATCCTCGAAAAAGCACGCTTTTTCTTCGTGCGAAGTAGTTCATTGTAGCTTTCCTGTCCTGTAGGCCCAAAGGAAACACGGTTCATGAGGGCTCGCAGGATGCGAGTCCGTTCGGTGTTGCGACAAATGTTTTCGGTGGGCCGAGTAATCGGATGTCGCGTTTTTAACCGAACCCCCTTCACCGATGTTGGACTTACCGAAGGAGAGGAGGAAACCGACTCTAGTCGATAGGCTACCCCTTCGATTACTCGGGGCGAAGATTACTCGATGATGCTTTTTCGCTGGAGCTAGACAAATTTTATACTTATCTTCTGAAAAAGAAGATACCTGAATGGGCATCTTCTTTTCTTGCACATTTTTAGAATATCCCAATTTGAACAAAAAGTACTATGGAGGCTCCTGCCAAGACTCCCCCACCAAAGTAGTATAAGGCGTACTTCCATTGTTTCTCTTCTTCCTCTTTTTTGTATTCTCCATATGCTAGTTTAATAGCTTGAGATATAGATAATAAACAGGCTGTTAATAGAACGATTAGCAGTAATAGTAAAAAGAATATTTTCAATGCTACCAATTGCGTTCACCTCTCTAGTAGAAGTATATGCATTTTGAGCATTAAATAGACTTTCTATCATAATTTTATATAAAAATCCAGATAAAGTGCAACTTCAATCAGGCCGTCTCCCCTGATTGTGCCAAGGGTATAACCTACAGGCCCTTGAACCAATCGGAAATTTACGGTGGTTTATCCCTACCTACTCTTCTCTTTTTAATTAAGATTTGAGGTGGGGGATTACTACCATGAAAATAAAACATTATATTTTTCATTCTTGTTGGTGAAACTTGCTTCATGGTTAACTACCCGTTCCTGCGGGGTAAAGTAGACACAGATATGAATCGATAAGATAAAGTGACTACTCTACTTTTCGAAAATCACAGGTCACTATATGATCATTGACCATGCCAGTTGCTTGCATAAAAGCATAACAAATGGTCGAGCCAACAAATTTAAAGCCTCTCTTTTTTAGATCCTTACTCATCTTATCACTAATAGGAGTTGTAGCAGGCACTAACTCTATGCTCTCAAAATGATTAATGATTGGTTGATGATCAACAAAGGACCAAATGTATTGACTGAAGGAACCGAATTCCTCCACCACATTATAATAGGCTTGGACATTAGTTATCACTGCTCGAACTTTTAATTTATTACGGACAATTCCTTTGTTTTGCAACAGTTCTTCTATCTTTTTTTCGTCATAATGAATGATTTCCGCTGGATTAAATTGATCAAAGGCTATTCTATAGTTCTCCCTTTTCTTCAAAATGGTGTACCAGCTTAATCCAGCCTGAGCACCCTCCAAATTTAAATACTCAAACAACATTTGATCATCATAAACAGGAACTCCCCATTCATAGTCATGATACTGAATATATAACGGGTCATCATTAACCCAGCCACATCGATTCATTTTATTCTTCCCTTCTTAATTTAAGGATGGGGATTGGCATCCATAGGAATATCCCAAGAATTGAAATCCATTCTTCTCAAGAATTGTACTACTCATAGGACTAGCATCTACAGTTAAATAAGGATATCCCTCCACATATGCTCTTTTCGCCCTTGCTGCAAGAAGGGAAGTGTAGTGGCCTTTTCCACGGAAATCCGGTAAGGTCGAGCCACCCCACAAACTAGTAAAAGACGTCTGATTTTCTATATACATCCAGGCAGCACTTACTAATTGATTATTTTCATAAACTCCATATAGAAAAAGATAATCTGGAATTATTTGCTTATCCCTCCCACAAACGCTCACCCAAATCTTCGTGGGGAAAATTCCACACTCGATCCTCCAATTGAATAATCTCCTGTATTCCTTTTTTATCAGTAATCTCTTTCACATGAGAAGTATTATATTGAAGGAAAGGATGATCATTTGTTACTTCCATGATCATAAGTGCTTCTGGGTCTTCTTTATCAAACCCTTTTGCTTCCAAGATTTCTACTAAATTTTCAGGTTGGTCGAAACTATAGGCCTTCCATTCAAACCTCTGATTTATTTTTTTAAAATAATTAGTCTCTCGTTCAACAATCTTTTCTGCATTTTCCTTTGTTAAATCTGAAAAAGAAATAAACCCTTTTTCGCCATACAGAGAAACATGGCGAATCACTTCCTTTGTAGCCTGGCGGTGATAGCCTTCTGGAATGGATTGAATGCGAATTTGGTCATTAAAAATTTCCCTTAATTTATTAGCCTCCATCTGTCAACCTCCAACTACATTTGATATATGTACTTAATTTTCGAAATTATCTAAAAATATCTACTCATTTTCCTTTATTTATCATATAATGATAGTAACTCATTTTTTTATAAATTGATATAAAGGAGAGATGTCAATGACAGAAACCTTTAATTTTAGTGAGTTTTATGAAATGAAAGCGATTCCAATTAAAGAGAAAGATCTTGCCTTATTACATTCGAATCGATCTAGGTCATTTACGAGTTGATGAATCCCTTAGAAAAAATAGAGAATTGATTATCCCCTCTTTCTTTCCTTTTTTACCCTCGTTTGTGAAAACATCTACATATGTTGATAAACCCTATTATCTATTAGTTGTGCGCAAACAAAGATGCTTTTGCGCGGTAACACCTTGATTTTGAGCATATTTAATTAATCTTGAGCTTAGAAGGTTAAAACCTGCGCATTAACTTCAAAAAGTTGAGCATACATATAGGGGAATGTGAGCATAAAAAAGAAAAAATAAGCAATAAAGAATTTGTATGAGCATACAGGTAATTTTTTAAGCATTACTTAAGAAAACCCGAGCATAAAACCTTTATTTTTGAGCGAACCCCCCACGAAATCAGCGCATAAGATATAAAAGACAAGCATAGAAGACTACAATTGAGCACACAAGTGAAATTTTGCGTAATACAAGACTAGACTATATTTGTTACCAAAACACCTCATAAAAAACTCGGCACTCGCCACAAAGGCTTGGCAAATGACTTAGTTGCACTTGCAGATAGGAAGGTTTTATACTCGAATCGATGTTACAGCTTGTGATCTTCGTGTCAGGCACTTGCTTAATACAGGCCACTATATGCAGCATCTATTTTAACTCCTCCTTTCTTTGTATTTTCTAAAAATTTATACTTAACACTATTATATTATTGTTTAAGAATAAAATAAATTAGAATTTTCTGAAAAATTATACTTTTACTGTGAAAAATGCAGATGTATTCTGCATGTGTTATGAAAAAACCAAAAAAAGAACCGCTTTTTAACGGCTCTTTTAATACAAAATGTTATGCTCTTGGCTGACTGTCAAATCCTATTTTCTTATGAGTCCCATCACAAAAAGGTTTGTTCCCAGAAGCACCACAGCGGCACAGCGAAAAAGCTGGTTTTGTTTCAAAGGCATTACCTTCAGCGTCTAATAATTCAACTTCGCCTTTGACCAAAATCGATCCATTATCCCTAACTTGAATGGTAACTTTCTTATCTTCACTCATCCAACCACTCCTCATATATTAAATTTTTTTATGAACAAACCTGCGATAGGTTTGAAAACCTAGTTTGTCATAAAATTTCTTAGCTACTGTATTGTCGACCCAATAATCTAACTCGATCCAATCTATGCCTCGGGTGCTGGCTTCCTCATAAACAGCAGTCATTAATTGGGTTCCATAACCTTTACCTTGATTCTCTGATTGTACACTTAGCTGGTGAACATACAGTGACTGTTGAGCCCTCTTAAAAGGGTTTTCCTCACTCACCCTAATTTCAAACCATACAAATCCTTGAGGATTACCCTCGTCGTCCTCAACAAGAAGAAAAATATTCTCCGGATTTTTCATAGCTTGTTCAATAAAACAACAAGCTGCGGCATAATCATATGGTTTAAATACATTTGGGTATAATTCATAATGCAAATTATGTACGGTTTTATTTAATTTTGCCACTTTAATAAAATCCATTGTTTGTATGATTGCCATTTTCGCACCATTTCCTTTTAGTATTGTTCTTATCATTATATTCTATAAGATGTTGAATTCCCCCTCTTAAAGAGACTAAAAAAAATAACCTCAATTAAATGAGGTTATTTCTTAATACTCAATTTCATCAAAATCCTTCGGCTCAAGACTTGGTCTAATTTCTTTAAATCTGGGTTCTTCCGCAAATTCCTTTGAGATTTCCTCGAATGCCTTTGTCTTATTGTATTTCTTTTCTTCGACTCTTTTCTTACCTTTTTCCATTTCGACCACTCCTTTTCTGTCCTTAGCATTCCACATGAACATAAAGATATGACTTAAGAGTGTTTTTTACGCTGAAAAATTTAAAAATACTATTCTTTAACCTTCGCAAATACACATGTGTCCCGTAAGCTTTCTCCTAATACGTCTATACTATCTTTTCGTAAGATTCCCTCTAAAGAGAACCCTAGTCTTTCGGGAATCGCCCTACTTCTCTTATTCAATGCATCACAACGAATTTCAACCCTTTTTGCCTTTAACTCACGAAAAGCAAAATCCGTTATACCTTGGACTGCTTCGGTCATAAAGCCTTTTCCACTATATCTACTGTCAATCCAATATCCGATCTCAAACTTCGGAACCTCCCAATCAATTCGATGAAGTCCAGAAGAAGCAATGAATTCTCCCGTTTCCTTGTGGAATACAAGCAAACGTAAATCCTCCCGCTTTAAAAATTTGAGATGAGCCTCTCTCATATTGATCTCTACATCTTTTACACTTTGATTTTTGATAGCAAATGGAAGCCAATACTTCAACTCATCTCTGGAAGCTTCTATGGCTTGATGAACAGTGGCGCCATCCCCCGGTTTTGGCATCCTTATCAATAATCTTTCGGTTTCAAACTGTTCTGGAAATTCAATTAAAATTGGATTCATCAGGCTCAGGCCCCCTTCCTAAATTTTCATTAGTTTACCAAAGCCTAAATAAAAAAGAAATACTTTTTCAAAAAATCCTTCTACTCCAAAAGATGTAGACCTCCCTCCTTCACATTCATTAGGAAAGGATGCATCCTCTCTCCGATTCAGCCAAAGGTCAACCTAGCTACAATAATATTAACAACAAAACGAAAGGTTGATTCTCATGAATGAAAATAAAGTCATTATGATTACAGGAGCTGATACTGTTAGAAAAGCTTGGCTTATCGCCAAGTCTTAATGGCGAAAGCCTCAGTTTTACTTATACTATCAACCGACCAAAGTTATAGCTGATGGTGTAAAAAAAGCTGACCTGATATCCAGGTCAACTCCTTCATTAACAACAATCAGATATTCCGTTAAGAACAATTCCTTTTTGTCCGTCTCTTTCTTCTACATCCAATTCAATTCCTTCAGTCTGATCTTTCACCATTGAGTCAATGGCAACTTTTATTCCGTTAATTTCTTTAATTTCATCATTTCCCTGTGGCTCATCCAGAGCCAACCCTAGTTTTGGACCTCCTCAGCCCATGCCTGCAAAATACAAGCGTAAACTAGAACCTTCTTCTTGTTGCATAATCTCGAGTATAAAATCTTTTGCATTATTTGTGATATTCAAGATGATGATCTCCTTTCCTTTATAACAGGGTTTTGCCCTTCACTTTGTCTCGGACTAGCCTTGCCTTTTGAATGCCTGTCCACTGTGCAAGTTCTTCATTAGAGGGGTAGGCCCCCACTTTTTCCAGTTTTTTATCTACAAGTACCGCTGGTAGAGCTTCTATTCCTTTTTCCTCTAGCAACTTCTGTATCTCTGATGATTCCACGAAGTGCTGAGGTTCATTACCTAAGTTATAACGTTTAATTTCAATTCCCTCTTTTTCGAGGATAAATATTGCATTTGCAATCCGCGTTAACTCTGGGTCAACATTAGGGCCACATACTCCTGTCGGACAACATAAAGCAGGGTCAAAAATTTCAATTTTACTCATATTTATTCCCCCGTTTCAGCAAATTGTTCCATTCGGTCCCTAATTTGATCTCGAACTCGCTGAAATACAGCCCATTTTTCTTCCTCTGTTCCTTGTGCCTTAGCTGGGTCGTCAAATCCCCAATGATCTCTTTTTACATGAGGAGGAGTAACTGGACATTTGTCTGCAGCATCTCCACATAGAGTAACCACTAAGTCCGCAGAGTTCAAAATATTTGTATCAATGATATCTGATGTTTGTTCAGAAATATCAATGCCTACTTCTTTCATGGCCTTTACAGCATTGGGATTAAGACCGTGTGCTTCTATTCCAGCACTTTTTACATCCCAGGTATCTCCTAATATTTTTTTAGCCCATCCTTCTGCCATTTGACTTCTACATGAATTACCAGTACACAAAAAATAAATTACTTTTTTCTCCATTGATCTAATCTCCTTTTCATGACTTGCAGCAAACTCGTAAACCACTTTGCTCAAGCTCTTTAATTTTTTCACGTTGTTCAGGAAAATGGGTCATGATACTTTTTATTAATGGGTAAATTTCCGTATCAGTATTTACCCGGTAAAAAATCCACTGACCTTGTCGTCTCTCTTTTACAACATCAGCATTTTTTAGCTTAGCCATATGCTGACTGATGGATGGTTGACTCATTTTCAATATTTCCACTAACTCACATACACAACATTCATCATGCATTAAAAGAGAAACAATATTTAATCTCGTTTTATCACCTAAAAGCTTTAATAACCTTGCTCCTTGCTCGACGTTCATTTGGTTTATTGTCTCCAACCCATATCCCCCCTATTGAACCCCTAATTTTAATAATTGCTCTATTCCAACAACATCTTCTGACTGCCAAGGAACAATGATTGTATTCGAAGCTAGCTTTTCCCGAACCATCTGAATCCATTGAATTTCAGAAGAAGCTCTTCCTTGAAGGATGGGGTCTGTCGTTTGGGTAGCTAAGAAGCTTTGATTAATAATCCACCAACTAGGTTCAATCTCTGCTCTACGTAAATCCTCTTGAAGTCTTCTAGCCTCATGGACAGGCGTTGCTTCTGGTAAAGTTACAATGGCAACAAAAGTTTGTTTAGGATCACGCAACCTCGGAATGAGGGCTTGGGCAGACTCCGGGATACTTCCTGTAGTTCGTTGCACTTCTCTATGGTAGGTTTCAGCAGAATCTAAAAGCAAAAGAGTATGTCCCGTTGGTGCTGTATCAATAATTACAAAAGCTGCTTCTTCCACTCGATGAACAACTTCAGCAAAAGCTTGGAAAACAGCAATCTCTTCCGTACAAGGAGATTCTAAATCCTCTTTCACATAAGCTATTTCTTCTTCTGTAAGTTCCTCATCTAATTGAGAAAGAACTTTTTGTTTATAGTCAGCTACTACCTGTTTGGGATCAATTCTGCTTACAGTTAACGTATCCAGGTTTACCTCTTGGTTCAGAACATGAGTTAAATGTGCAGCTGGATCCGTCGTTGTAAGGTGAACTCGGTGACCTTTTTCTGCCAATCCAACGGCTACAGCAGCAGCAATGGTTGTTTTTCCAACCCCTCCCTTTCCCATAGTCATAAATACACCGCGGTCCTTTAGACTAAGCTGATCTATAACAGCTTTAATCGATGGAATGCTTTCGGGAAGTTTTGTATTTATGCTTTGAGAAGGATTACTAATCGTTTCATTAAAAAATTTGTTCAACGCCTCGATACCCGTTAAATTATAGGGTACCAGTGGCAAATAGTAGGTTTTAGTGTTTGTAAAAAGATCATAAATTCCGTTAAGTGCATCCGTTTGCTTATCCTCAATCTGAATAGCAATAGGGTCATCTGACTTTCTTTCAAACAAACCATTTATCACTAATGACTGGTTTTTTATTCCAACTTCTTTTAATTCACTCGATGCTCTTTTTGCCTCTGCTAAAGATGAGTGATCCGGTCTGGCAACAAGAACAAGTAATGTTTCCATTGGGTTAGCTAATGCCTGAACCGTTTTTTCATATAATGCTTTTTTCTGATCTAAACCAGCTAACGGTCCTAAACAAGATGCACCATGTGTGCTTTCCTTTAAAAAGGAGTCCCATGCTGTTGGGAGTTGTAATAATCTTAATGTATGTCCAGTGGGTGCTGTATCAAAAATAATGTGGTCAAAATCCTGTGTTAACTCCTCATCCACGAGAAGTTGGGTGAATTCATCAAACGCAGCAATTTCTACGGTACAAGCTCCTGAAAGCTGTTCCTCCATATTTTGTATAGCTGCTTGTGGTAATTTCCCACGATAAGGTCCTATCAGCTTCTCCCGATACTCACTGGCAGCCTCTTCGGGATCCAAATTTGCTGCATATAATCCTGGTACAGATTCAATTTGGGTAGGATGATTATGAAGTTCTACTTCAAATACATCCTGTAAATTTGAAGCTGGATCCGTACTAACGATTAATACTCGTTTTCCCACATTGGCTAAAGCAACTGCTGTCGCGCAAGCAGTTGATGTTTTTCCAACCCCGCCCTTCCCTGTAAAAAACAAATGACGAGTATTTGTAATCATCTCTGGTTTTAACCGTTCCATATTGATTCCTCCAGATATCTTATTTCGAGGATACAACAGATATACCCTCTTATTAATTTTTAACTAATTCACTTTCAGGAAACCAATGCCTTGTGTTATTTGCAATTTTGACAAGTAAAAGCATTAAAGGAACTTCCACAAGGACACCCACAACAGTAGCCAATGTCGCCCCTGAATTAAGACCAAACAAAGCAATAGCTACAGCTACAGCTAGTTCAAAAAAGTTACTTGTTCCAATCATAGCAGCAGGAGCTGCCACACTATGCTCAATTTTCCATACCTTCGCCCAAAAATAAGCTATTACAAAAATAAATAATGTTTGAATGATTAATGGAATTGCAATAAGTCCAATATGAATAGGGTTTTCTAAAATAACATCTCCTTGAAAAGAAAAGATCAAGATTAACGTTAAAAGAAGTCCAATGATCGTAAATCTGCTAGCTTGCTTTAAATAAGTATTTTCAAACCAATCTTTACCTCTCTTACTGATCAACCATACACGTGAGATGTAGCCTGCCAATAGTGGAATTACGATAAAGAGAAAGACGGAAAGCAGGATCGTATCTAGTGGGACAATTACTTCATTAATTCGTAATAAGAGCATCACAATAGGTCCATAAGCAAAAATCATGATTAGATCATTTACTGATACTTGAACTAGAGTATAAGCAGCGTTGCCCTTTGTTAAAAGGCTCCAAACAAAAACCATAGCTGTACAAGGGGCTGCCCCTAGCAGAACCGCTCCGGCAATATATTCAGTTGCCATGGCACTTGGTAGGAACGATTGGTATACCACTCTAAAAAAGAACCAAGCAAAGAAAAACATAGTAAAAGGCTTAATCAGCCAGTTGACAACAAGTGTAATAATGAGTCCCTTTGGTTTCTTTCCGGCATCCATAATACTTGAAAAGTCTATCTTAGCCATCATAGGGTAAATCATAAACCAAATTAAAATGGCCACAGGGATAGAAACTGATGCATATTCAAAACGGCTTAATACATCGGGGATGATAGGAAGAAACTGACCAACTAAGATGCCAATCACAATACAAAGAGCAACCCAAACCGTTAAATATTTTTCAAAAAAACTAATTCCGTTCATGATACTCGACCTCTCTCAATCAAATATTTATTACAAACTCATTATATAATCATCTGCTTATATAATCAATCATTTATATTTATTGCAACAAAAAAAAGAAGCAACCCAAACTTAACGGGGTCAGCTCTAGGAGAGAAAACAGTAAATAATATACCAAATAGGAGTACAAATCGAATAGCGTTTCGCACTCCTATTTTTATTGAAATAACAACATTTATTTCCTATTAACACCTAACTTAACATAAGAAATCGCAACCTATTTAGGGTCTGCTCAATAAATATAAAATCCACTATTTACAAGGGTTTTCAACACATTTTGTCGAATATAAGTGTAAGGATTTCTTTAAAATGTATTAAATAACCCTTGCACTTGGAGGTATTATTTCATGTATAAAATGACTGAAAACCAATTAATTCTACCAGATGATTCTTTCTTGCCGTTTAGAGGAAAGTTAAATATAAATAACCGTTGGGTTACTTTGGCTAACCTCATTCCTTGGCGGAAAGTTGAAGAGGAATATGCCAAAACTATAAAGCAATCATCCCGCGGCCAACTGGCTCTTAATGTACGCGTCGCGCTTGGTGCGCTATACATACAACAACGAAAGGGTACCAGTGATCGAGAAACAGTGGAGGAAATTATGGAGAACCCATATCTTCAATACTTCTTAGGTTTTCCCGAATTTCGGGAAGAGGTACCCTTTGATCCATCCATGATGACCCATTTTCGTAAGCGTCTGGGTGCTGATATCATCAAGAAAGTTAACGAGTAGGATCGTTGGATGAAATGGTTAGAGAAAGCCGAAAATTGTCAGCATATCACAGCCACACGTACGTCCCATTGTACGTGGCAAGGCAAAGGCTGGTACAGAATTTCCATCAGTCTTGTTAATGGCTATACCCTAGTGGAGAAGCTAGATTGGGATAATTACAATGAAGGCATCACATTACAAGAATCGGCCGAGAATTTCAAAAGACGTTTCGGACACTATCCAGAAGCCATATTGGCTGATCAAATCTATCGCAATCGTGAAAATCGGGAATTTTGCGCAAAAAAGGGAATCCGCCTTAGTGGCCCCGCTCTTGGTCGCCCAACAAAGGCAAATGCAAAACAATTAAAACAACTGGCCAAACAGGATGCATCGGAACGCAACTCAGTGGAAGGGAAATTTGGAGAAGGTAAACGTCGCTATGGAATGGGGCTTATTTCAACAAACAAGTTAAACAGTAATTTCCCTACAATTACTGGTTATGAACCTGGAGCATAAGCTACGCCTTCTTTTTATTATTTTTTCAATTGTTGTGTAGAAATTAAATGGGCTGTTTAGTGAATCGTTCAGCAGACCCTATTTAGCAAAGAAACATAGATTTATGTACAACGTGAAATTTGCGTGTTAAAACGCTTGTTAAAAACAATGTTATTTTAACTGTAATATGTGCTACTAATAATGATTTGTTCTATTTTTGAGAAAAGTTTTCTGGTATTATATGTTAAAATATAGATAGAAGAACAGCACAGGCTTGTTCAACTAACAGGCAGAATAATTTAAGAATCCATATCGGGCATACTAACCTTTAATGATTTTTTCTGATTGGAGATGTAGGTTATGATTACAATTGCTAATGCTGAAAGCCACCTCAAAAATAGAACTGGTGAAATCACAAATGATGTTCAAAAAATATGGGAAGAGTTTAAGTCATTTGCAAAAGAAACTGTTGTAGGTGAAGAAGAAAAAGCCATATTATTTCAGTGTGGGGTGTATGACTTCACAGGTGAAAAACTATTTTATTATGATTTTGTTAGACAATTCACTGATGGAAATGGTGATATTCAACAATTACATTGTGAATTCGTTTTTGAACCGATTAAGGAGTTAAAGAAATTAGAAGCATCTGAATGGTATTTTGACACAGATGGTGATATAGATGACTTTTTTAATGAAATAGAAAATCTTGATGAATTCAAAGTTCCAATGAACCATACTCCACTTAGATTTAATTTATATCAAGAAGAGGCTTAACATCTTTCACTAACGGGTGCATTAGCACAATAACGACACTTCAATCTAGGTGTTATAAAACATGATAGTTAGAAATATCGGTGATATAATATTGGTAAAGAGTAAAAGGGGTGGAGCATGTTATGAAGTGGTCAGAAGTTAGGAGTATGTACCCAAACCAATATGTTAAAATTAACATCCTTGACTTTTACCTAGAAGATGATAAAAAGATTGTAACTGATGTTGCGTTAATTAATGTAATTGAAGATCCTAAATTAGCTACTAAAGAGTTACTCAAATCTAAGGGTGATACTATTGTTTATCATACAGGTGCTGAAGAAATAGTAATCGAGATGAGAAGAGCAATAGGTTTAAGAGGTATGCGATTATGAAGTTAGACTTTGTGAGTCATCTACTAGAAGTTGAAATGAAGATTTCTTACAAAGGACAAAGAAAAACAATTGATAAACTTGTAATTGATACAGGTGCAGCTCATACTCTTATTTCATCTGATATTGTTGACGAGATAGGCATATACTTTGAGAATGGGGATCCTCTTGTAAGTTCTTATGGAATTGGCGGTGAAGAGTATTCTTTCCGAAAAACAGTTGATTTCATTAAGCTGGATAATTATGAAATTCCTGATATGAAGTTAGATTTTGGGAATATATCTGATTGGGGAATCAATGGTCTAATAGGACTCGATATATTAATGAATGGACAGTTCATTATTGATTTAGGAAAATTAGAATTACTCCAAAATTAATATTGCGGATCTATTGAAGCAACAACTGTTCTTCTCTAATCGAAATCCAATAGATGCGATTCAAATTTTCACGGTGCTAGGAATCATAAAAATATATAAGCCAATATACATCATAGCTTGGGATTAATGCTATGATGTTATTTTTTAAAACAATGATATTGTGAAGTAATGTACTGCGCGAAACGTTTCCTTATAAGTGCCAAAACACGAAATAGGAGAATTGCTATTAAGCAATTACAACTAATTAACTGAAACTTGGAATGAAAGCCGTCATGTTGAGCTGAAACGAGTTATCTGATCCTCCTACATGCACATAATGATAGTAGTTAGAATGTGTATGAAGCTAGGTAAAGTCGGCTGAAATGAACCTAAGTTGCTTACCTAGAATATGGTTTGTGATAGGCCGGGATGCTACAAAATATCTACGGTGAGAATGTCCAATTGGACTGACGAACTTGCGGATGTACGGGTCTAGAAACTAATACGCTCGAAAGGCGTATGCTGCGAACGCAGTGTCAAACACCGAAAAGTACGAGTAGTGTATAGGAACTTCGGGATATCTAACAAATGAGGATATAGGTTGGCAGGCTTAAAGTGAGCACCTACGGATATATGTAAAGCTAGGTTAATCGGAACGTTGTAAGTAAGAAACATCTACTATTAAACGACTACTATCGGGATGGTGTCTATAAGATAATTATTTATCGAAGTGACTTTATTCTTGCGAAAGTAGGGACACAGTACCGTTGAAGCGTGTAACGAACGTGGAGGGATAGTCCCAAGTCTTCTCTTTGAAAACTAACATAACTAAATGAAACTCACATGGTCGAGTAAGATGATGGGATTTTCCGCAAGGAAGGAGAAACAATCCATCGGTGAGTACAGCTTTACGACATGCAGAATATTACGGTATGCAAGACATATTTGATGACCTTTATGAGCGAAGTAAAAACAATGCTACAAAGGGTTTAAGGCTATATGAACATATCATATCAAAAGACAATATCTTATTAGCCTTTCGGAACATTAAAGCGAATACAGGTTCAAAAACAGCTGGAACTGACGGCATCACGATTGACCAATACAAGATTGAAAACGCTGATGAATTTATCGAGGAAATCCGAAAAACATTACAGAATTATAAACCTCAAACGGTACGAAGGGTTGAGATACCAAAACCTAGTGGCAAGAAACGCCCATTAGGAATTCCAACTATGAGAGATAGATTAATTCAACAGATGTTCAAACAAGTATTAGAGCCAATATGTGAAGCTAAATTTTATCACCATTCATATGGTTTTAGACCAAATAGGTCAACTCATCATGTAATGGCTAGATGTCAGTTCTTAGTCAATAATGTGAAGTTGCATCATGTAGTAGACATTGATATACAAGGTTTCTTTGACAACGTGAACCATTCAAAGTTAATTAAACAAATGTACAGTATAGGCATACGGGACAAAAGAGTTTTAACGATTGTCTCGAAAATGCTAAAAGCACCAATAAAAGGCGTAGGTGTTCCAACTAAAGGAACCCCGCAAGGGGGAATATTATCTCCTCTTTTATCAAACATTGTTTTAAATGATTTAGATTGGTGGATAGCTAACCAATGGGAATGCTTAAAAACAAAACAAACTTATACACCTTGCGGTAAATTAAGGGCGTTAAAGAGAACGAATCTCAAACAAATGTATATCGTCAGATATGCAGATGATTTCAAGATTTTCACGAATTCCCCTAAGTTAGCTATCAAGATATACCATGCCACCAAAGGATACCTAAAGAATCAATTAAACCTTGATATATCAACTGAGAAATCAGCGATTACTAATCTTAGAAAGAGAAAATCTGATTTTCTAGGTTTTTCTCTCAAAGCAGTAGCTAAGCGTAATAAGTATGTAGCCAACACACACGTTATGGATAAAAAGATGAAAAATATACTAGAAAAACTTAGATGTTTAATTCGCAAAATCCAAAATAAGCCAACGCCACATACTGTCATGGATTATAACGCTTATATTCTCGGAATAAAAAACTACTTCAAGGTTGCGACTCATATTAATATAGATTTTGGAAAAATATCCTATCTTCTATTGAAAACCATGTATAATCGTCTAAAGCCAATTGGCAAATATGGAAAACCTATTAAGCCATCAGATACATACAAGAAACTTCATAAGAATAATTTCAGAACATATAAAATTGCTGGTGCATATTTATTTCCTTTAGGAGACATTCAAACAAGGAATGCCATGAACTTCAGTCAAGATATATGTAATTATACAAAAGAAGGAAGACTTAAACTTCATCAAAATCTTAGAGCCGACGTTGCCATAGAAATTAACAAAATGTTACAAATACCCTACGGTAAGGACAATTTAGAAAATGCAGATAACAGAATTTCAAGGTACTCAATGCAATTAGGTAAATGTGCAGTAACAGGGGAATTTTTAATATCTAATCAGGTACACTGTCATCATAAGATACCCCGACATATGGGAGGTACAGATGAATTTAATAATCTTGTCATCGTACATAAAGATGTCCATAGATTAATCCATGCTACAAGTGAAAAGACGATTGAACGATATAGGAACATTCTTCAATTAGATGGAAAACAATTGAAGAAGCTAAACCAATTTCGTAAAGTTTGTAATTTAGTTACTTTAGTTTAAAAGAATAAGATGGAACGCCTAATGCGGTGAAAGCCGCACGTTGGGTGTGGGGCAGGGGAAAAGATGGAGATTGCATCAAAGTCTTACCTATTGCTATTAAAGTAACGGATGCACATCTACAACAAGGTAGGCGAGTATTTTGGTTAAAAAGAAACAAAAAGTTTTTAAATACAATCAATATTAGCAGCATTAACGGAACATATTGCCGAAGAAAGTGGTTCATCCATTCTTAAACAAACGTGAGAATGGATGTTACAGTTTTTCTGTATGACTTTTTATTGTTGAAACAATTTCTTCAAACTTGTATTTATGATTTACGACATCAACAGTAAAGTCTTGTTCCTCTTCAATTCCCATTTTCCATTGATAATGGTTTATTTTCAAAAAGACAATTAATGAAGCAAGGGCTGTTCGCTTATTCGCATTATGAAAGGCATGGTTCTTAGCAATTGACTCAAAAAGTGCGGCTGCCTTTTCGTAAATAGATGGGTACGCATCACTACCTAAGACTGACTGTTTTGGTCGGTTAATAGCTGAATCAAGTAGGTTTGGATCTTTTACTCCTAAAGGTTCATCTGGGGAATATAGACGAATTTGTACTGTATTAATAGCAATGACTTGGTTTGTTGTAAGATAGATGACTTCATCCATTATCTGTTCACTAACCCTTTAAACGCTTTGTCATGC
Source organism: Bacillaceae bacterium S4-13-56 (assembly GCA_040191315.1). Taxonomy (NCBI): domain Bacteria; kingdom Bacillati; phylum Bacillota; class Bacilli; order Caryophanales; family Bacillaceae; species Bacillaceae bacterium S4-13-56. The sequence goes on from JAWJLM010000046.1 coordinate 27,498, forward strand.
TCATTAATGACATTATTTAAAATATCCATGAATTTTGCATCGACACCTTCAGGAAGTGTTACCTGTTCTTTTTTTCTCAAAACAATTTTCCCATCCTTCACTTCAACTTGGACATCATCTCCTTGTGCTAAGCCAACTTGTTTAAGTAATTCAGTAGGAAGAGTGATTCCAAAACTATTTCCAATCTTAGTCACTTTTCTTTCGAATTGTTCCAAAAGATCACATCCCCATTATAATTGTTATAACGATTATAACATATAAAAGTGATCTTTAAAAAATATGATAGTACGTGAATGGTACACTTGAAGTAAAGGGTGCCGCACGACAAGTTCTGTTATAAGCGTTCTAAACGTGAAAGAGAGAAGATAATCACTGATTAATCTTAACTTTATAACCAAGAATGGGACTAATCCAAAGTAATTAAGATACACCAGTAGTTAATGTGAAATGTTATAATATGGTTCACTCCCAAAAATGTCACTTACTTACATCCGACACCACATATAGTATGAGATGTGTTAATCAGCCTACACCATCTCGTGGTATCTAAGCATTATTTTTAGAAAACCTCCTTTTTGGGGACTCCATAATATAGATAATGATTTAGACGAGAGGAATGATATTAATGGCAATGGAGGAATCTAAAGCGAAAGTTGGTATAAACCCTGAATTCCTGCCTTTTTTAAAAGGGGAAAACGTGAATTCTGTTGATGAAGATGTCAATATATCGTTAGTCATGTATTTGTTTCGGCAAGAAAATTAACTTTGGCACGAGCAGCAGAGTTAAGTGGTAAAAGTATATCTGACTTTATTCAGATTTTAATTGATCACAATATTCACTGGGGTAAATATTCAGAGGAACATAAAAAGCAAGATGACGAAACAATTAAATATATCTTAAACGAAGTTGGTAAAGATAATGAAAGCAATATGTAATACTAGTCCTATTATTGGTCTTTCTATAATCGGTTGTCTTGACACAAGAAGTATATAGGGAAGTTGTGCATAAATGCAGTGAACAAGCAATTGGAAAACATGAGTTAAAAAATGATGTGAAAAAAGGGTATATTGAGGTTTATGAGGTAAAAGACCAAGAATTTGTAATGAAATCATATGGACGTTTGCATAAAGGGGAATTAGAGGTAATCGTGGGAGCTAAAGAACTTAATACAAGTATTGTAATTATAGATGAAAAGTCAGCAAGGAATTTTGCTGAAGCATTGATGCTCAGACCCTTAGGGCTTATTGGTATTTTGAAATTGGCAAAACAAAAAGAAAAGATAAATGAAATTAAGCCATTCATTGAATTACTAGTATTGAAAAAGTTTCGAATGTCTAAAAAAATGATAAAACTAGTATTAAAGGAAGTTGGAGAAATCTAAGTGCAAAACAAAGACACTGTGTAAATTCTATTTTTGTGGGACCTAATAAACAATGTGGTAATGATTAATGTCCAGTAATGTTTACTGGGCTTATTTTGTTAAAAGTAATTATAATTTGTGAAACCTATCACTTAAAGTAAAGGGGGCGCTTTAGTTTATTTATACTGTGAATTATAGTTCGGAATGTATGCTAATCATCATGTTATTACTATTGTGATTAGTGTTTCTCTCTCCCGAAACTGAACCTGTTAACCCAAACTAGGCTGCTCATTATGTTCATTTTGACTCTTATCTTTTTGAACCATGAACATGCTCCTTTTACCCTCATTTATTATTAATCTTCCCTTCTTAATAAAAAATGGGAGTGGAGCATTTTAACAGTTAAATCGAATGCAATAGTTGTACCAATATGTAGATAGCGACTGCCCAAATGATGATCGCCGAAATCTTGTTTATTAGAAGGAGTAGTTTCCCTTTTCCAACTAGATTTCCAATCACTCGACCTACAATAGCCAGACCAATAAACCAAAGCCAAGATACATGACTTTCTTTGCTCCTGAGCACACCAGGGAGCTTGTTCCAATTACCCCAATTGTTTCTAATATAGCGCGTGAGAGCTTAAAAGAGAAACAGACATTGCAAAAACAATTGAGCACCTAGTGGCTAAATTAAACCTAAGGCTAAAATAAAACCATGCAAAAGCGCAGCGACCATTTTTATTTCTCCCTAATTGCGTTGATGCTATATTTTATCATATAAAAGTCGTTACATCTCTATTTTATACCCAAGTCCCCTTATCGTTTTAATATGATGAAAATCAGGATCATGTCTACCAATTTTTTCTCTTAGACGACTTATATGAACATCTAAATTTCTAGAGTCCACTCCAAACTCATATCCCCATACGTCTTGAAAAATTTGATCACGAGTTACTAATTTTCCCTTGTTTCTAGCAAAATAAGAAATTAATTCAAATTCTTTTAATGTTAATTCAAGCTTAGATTTTCCCACAAACGCATCATGTTGTTCGTGGAAAATTTCAACAGAACCTAATTGATCTTTATGCTCATATTCTTTTATTCCGGATGTGTTCCTTCTTCGAATAATAGCTTTTATTCTTGCAACAAGTTCAGGTACACTAAAGGGCTTGGTCATATAATCATCGGCTCCAAGCTCCAAACTCAATACCTTATCAAACTCCTCATCCTTAGCGGTCAACATAAGAATAGCAACATTTTCATTTCTGAATCTCAACTCTTTACAAACTTCGATTCCATCTTTTTTAGGTAACATCATATCTAAGACCATTAGAGTTGGGCGGTGAACATAAACGGAGCGAATGGCTTCTTCCCCATCCATTGCCCTAACCACCTGAAAACCAGCCTTTGTTAAATTAAAATCGAGCAATTCTACAATTGAAGGTTCATCATCAACTACTAAAATTTTTTCGTTCATCGAACCTCTCCCACTCTATTTTTATATATCCATATTACTTTTGTATTGTTAACCAATAATTAAGGGATTGTAAAAGAAAGGTAAAGAAGGAACGTTTTAAATAAGAAAAGAGTAGAAATTACTTCTACTCCACTTCTGTATTCAAATTCATTTCCAGCGTAATAAAATACTTAATTTACAACACTCTCCCGCTTCTACGGAGGAGGATAACAGAAGATGAATACCATCAGGATTAAATGTAGTTTTTACTTTTGACTTCACTCCTGTTGATTCAATCAAACGTTCCACTTCCTTCTGCTGAGACTCCTGAGCCGCTGACATAACTTTTTGGGCAAAGGATTTTGATTGAGCAAGTCTATCCAAAATGACACTAGCATCCTTTAAGAGTTTTTGCATCTCTATAGCCGATTCATTAAAGAGTGTCGGATCCACTTCTGGGAATTGGGGTCTATAAGAATATATCCCATTCATAGGATATGAGTTATAAACAGGGGGAATGTTGGGATAAGGATTAAATCTTTGCCAATCATATGGGTTGTACACTGGAAAACCTCCTTATATAGTACTTGTAACAGTATATGATTTAGGGAGGCTCCTGTGCTTGTCGCTCATTGTTTAGTTTTGAGGTGATATTATGAAATGGAATCCGATGCCATCTTCTTTCTTTCAACAAGAAACGCTAGTATTAGCTCAGGATTTATTAGGAAAAATTCTAGTAAAGGAAACTAAAGAAGGAACTACTGCTGGATGGATTGTGGAAACAGAAGCATATAAAGGACCCATGGACCGTGCCGCTCATAGTTATGGGAATCGAAGAACAAAAAGAACCGAGATTATGTTTGGTGAACCTGGTTTAGTATATACCTATCAAATGCATACCCATTGCCTTGTCAATGTTGTCAGTGCTCCTATTGAGCAACCAGAAGCTATCTTAATTCGAGCCGTTGAGCCAATACAGGGGATTGAGCTTATGTATCAACGGAGAGGAAAAGATAAGAAGAAAACAGATCTGACAAGTGGTCCTGGAAAATTAACAAAAGCTATGGGAATAACTATGGAAGACTACGGAAATAAATTTTATGAATCATCCCTCTATATCGCTGAGGGAGAAAAACCACACGAGATTTCATCGGGGCCTCGTATTGGCATCGGAAATTCGGGAGAAGCACAGCACTATCCTTGGAGGTTTTGGATTACTGGAAACTCATTTATTTCGAGATAATAAATGTTTTTTGTTTAGAGTTGAGGAGCTGGGGGTTGAGGGGTGTATTGGGGGTTGAGGGGTGTATTGGGGGTTGAGCATTCGCTTGATACTTTGAGCATAAAACGAGAATACTGCGCATATGGGATAAAGAGTGAGCATTACCGTAAAAATACCGCGCATAAAATCTCGATTTTTGAGCATAACCCCCTCAAATTCCGAGCATTAAAGGCAAGAGTAGCGCATAGACAAGTTAGTTTGAGCATATAGAGAGAGTAACTTCATAGGTTTCTGTATATTTCTTCATACGTTTCATATGGTTAATAACAAACTCTAAAAACTATTAGATTAGATAAACAACCCGGTAATTTTATTTGATTGCCGGGTTGTTTATGATTATTGTTCTTACTATTCATCGCGTCTTACAACTGACCTCAAAATTCTTCCACCAACTGATCTACATTCATTTCTCTTCGATTTCCCTTTTTCCTTCTTCTCACGGCGATTGAATTATTCTTGATTTCCTTATCTCCAATCACCATCATATAAGGAATCTTTTGCATATCTGCTTCACGTATTTTCAGCCCTACTTTTTCAGAACGGTCATCCACTTCGACACGAATGCCTTGGCTCATCAATTCTCGTTGAACGTTATAAGCATGACCTACATGAGACTCAGCTATGGGAAGTATTTTCCCTTGCACAGGGTGGAAAGTCCCCTTCATAATGTTCAATCAATATGGCCATGAACCTTTCGATGGATCCATATATTGCACGATGGATCATAATCGGACGATGAGCCTCGTTATCTTCGCCAATATAAGAGCAATCAAATTTTTCTGGCATTTGAAAATCTAATTGAACAGTTCCACATTGCCAACTACGGCCAAGTGAATCTAATATATGAAAATCAATCTTTGGACCATAAAAGGCACCGTCTCCTTCATTTACCTGGCAAGAGATTCCCTTATCCTTCCATACATTCTCTAAGGATTTCTCGGCTCTATTCCATATTTCAATCTCTCCCATAAAATCTTCTAGGCGAGTCGACAGTTCAACTTTATAATCAAAGCCGAATTTCTTATAAAACTCATCAATTAAATCTCACTTTCAATCTGCTCCTGACGAGAAAAGATATGAGCATCATCTTGAGTGAAAGATCTAACTTAAGGATCCTGACAATTCATGACGATGAACGAGACCACGACCACATTCCTCCCTATACAAGGGACGAGTGTGGTCATGGTTCCACCCAAATTCCAAAAATGCATAAAACAAAGCATTTTGCTTAAAAAGTTAACGGTTTCCCCGATTGTGGATAATAAGTGGATAAACACCGTTCCCCACAATTGCTCCAAGGTGGTAAATCGTTCCCGTCTCTTACAGGGCTTTCAGCCGGTGACCCTGCTCTCTAATAAGAACCTAAAAAATGATTCATGTCCTTTTCACTGCATACGTATTATTTATTTTTATGATTTATAAGTGGAAATCAAATTAAAGTCAACAACTCTTACAACAAAACATTTCTTTCACTATCCTAGGATAAATGTTGGAAATACGCTATTATGAAAGCAAAGGAAAGGAGGATATTTATGACAACATTTCGCGCACTGATGGTTGATAAAACAGAGGCGGATTTTTCTGTACAGGTAAAAGAGTTGACCAAAAACGACCTCCCAAATGGAGACGTCTTCATTAAAGTTGCATACTCCAGCATAAATTTTAAAGATGGTTTAGCCAGTGTTCCCAATGGGAAAATCGTAAGAAGCTATCCATTTATCCCTGGTATTGATTTAGCTGGTACCGTTGTTAGTTCAAAGGATTCTCGATTTAAAGAAGGGGACGAAGTTATTGCCACTAGTTATGAAATTGGAGTGTCCCATTTCGGAGGATATAGTGAGTATGCTCAAATTCCTGCTCAATGGGTCGTTCCACTTCCAAAGGGACTCACCCTAAAAGAATCAATGATTTACGGTACGGCAGGTTTTACTGCTGCCCTATCCATTCAACGGCTCGAAGAAAATGGAGTAACTCCTGAAAAAGGTGAAATTTTAGTTACGGGTTCCACTGGTGGAGTGGGAAGTCTTGCTGTAGCTATGTTAGCCCAAAAAGGATATGAAGTTGTTGCAAGCACAGGTAAGGAATCAGAGCATGAATTTTTACAAAATATTGGGGCAAAAGAAATTATTTCACGTGAGGATGTCTATGATGGAGAAACAAAGCCACTAGACAAACAACTTTGGGCTGGAGCAATTGACCCTGTTGGAGGGGAACAGTTGGCAGCTATTCTTAGCAAAATCCACTATGGAGGATCTGTTGCAGTATCAGGATTAACAGCAGGTACAAATGTGCCAGCAACGGTTTTTCCCTTCATCTTAAGAGGAGTGAATTTACTGGGAATTGACTCCGTATACTGCCCAATGGATGTCCGCAGTCCTCTATGGGAAAGATTAGCAAGCGATCTAAAACCTGAAAAGCTTTTACATATTGTTCAACAGGAAATCACCTTAGATGACCTCCCACAATTTCTTCCTTCGATATTAAAAGGACAAATGCATGGAAGGGTTTTAGTGAAATTATAATATCCCGAAGAGGAGGGTCGCCCATTGGAAATCCCAATACAATCTCATCTTCTTTGTGTATCTAAAGTTCCTATATTTAATCATCTAACTAATGAGGAATTGCAGGAAATATCTTCTGTCATTCATCATGTCCATTTTAAAAAAGGAGAGGTCATTTATCTTTCAGAGGATGTCCCCGAGCAACTGTTTGTTGTTCACAAAGGGAAGGTAAAGCTTTACCGAATGTCTGAATCAGGTAGAGAACAACTACTCCATGTTCTAGAATCCGGAGAATTTATGGGAGAGACCTCACTTTTTAGTAAAAAGCCTTTAACCCATAATGCAGAGGCACTTGAGGCTACGGATATGTGTTTAATTCACAGAAAAGAATTAGAAACATTTCTAGTGAAATATCCTTCTATAGCGATGAAAATAATCGAAGCCTACAGTCAGCGCATTGAGCAATTAGAGGAATTGATTGAGCAGATGGGGCTCCAGGACTCAGAACAGAGAGTAGCATCCATTCTTCTCCACCTAAAACCCACACATTCCTCTACCATTCATTTATCGTTTAGCAAACGTGATCTAGCTTCCCTTATTGGGACTACGCAGGAAACATTAAGTAGAAAGTTAGCCTCCTTTCAGCAAAACGGTTGGATAGAGTTAAAGGGCCAAAGAGAAATACGGATTCTAAGTGAAGAACATTTACATGATATCGTTTCTAAAAAATAACCTTCAAAGGGTTATTTTTTTTTGTAAATTTGATATCGGTCAAAGAATTGAGTGACCATCCCTTGTATTCTTAAGTTAATAAAAAAAGGAGGAATTATAAATGACTACAAAAACATTACGTCTTGAACCACTCACTTGCCCAAGTTGCATTCATAAGATTGAAAAAGCTGTTTCTAAGGTAAATGGTGTATCTAATGTGGAGGTAAAGTTTCACTCTAGTAAAGTAAAAGTAACTTTCGATGAACAAAAGACTGATCCAGCATCATTAGCGTCAACAGTAACTAACCTAGGATATCAAGTATTATCATACTAGAGATAGGACCTATCTCTCTAAAAGGAGAAGAAAAAAATGCACAAAAAACAAAAGGAAAGACGCGTGATTTTTTCTGGGATTTTTATTGTTGTAGCTCTTCTATCAAACTATTTAAATGTCAATCCCGTTATTGGTAATAGCTTGATGATTGCCGCTGCAATCATTGCAGGATATCCTATAGCAAAAAATGCGATACAGGAGATAAGATATAAAGTATTTGGAATTGACGTCCTTGTAACTGTTGCGGTAATAGGTGCTATTTTCATCCAAGAATATTGGGAAGCTGCAGCTGTCACCTTCTTATTTATGCTTGGATCTTATCTGGAATCGAGATCTTTAGAAAAAACAAGATCATCCATTCAATCCCTGTTTGATAAAGCCCCTAAAAAAGCAACGGTTTTAAGAAATGGGATGGAGATGGAAGTTGATCCTTCCGAAGTACAGCGTGGAGAGACCGTCATTATTAAGCCAGGAGAAAAAATACCTGTTGATGGTTCTGTTTTAAAGGGGAAAGCTTCCGTTAACCAAGCGGCCATCACCGGAGAGTCAATACCTGTCGAAAAAAACGGGGAAGATCAAGTGTTTAGCGGGACCGTCATTGAAACAGGGTCCCTCCAAGTGAAGGCAGAAAAAGTAGGGGAAGATACAACCTTTAGCAGGATTTTAGAAATGGTAGAAGAAGCACAAGATTCAAAGGCTCCTACTCAAAAATTTCTAGAAAGATTCTCAAAATACTACACACCAAGTATTCTTATCTTTGCAATCGTCCTCTACTTGATAACAATGGATATTGAATTAGCTCTAACTCTACTTGTCATATCGTGCCCAGGTGCTCTTGTCATCTCTGCTCCAGTATCCATCGTTTCAGGAATTGGTAATGCAGCAAAACAAGGAATCCTCTTTAAAGGGGGCGAATACGTTGAAAAAATGGCAAAGGTTAACGCAATCGTATTCGATAAAACAGGTACACTAACTATTGGCAAACCAGTAGTTACTAATATAAAGAGCTATGGGATAAATGAACAACAGCTACTCAAACTATCAGCGCGTGCTGAGATGCACTCTGAACATCACTTGGCAAAAGCGGTTGTAGAGGAAGCAAAAAAGAAAATCAAAGAACCTCTCACATCTGCTGAAGAATTCGAATCGTTAGCAGGCCATGGGGTACGTGCCGAGGTGGATGGTGAAGAGATTTTTATAGGAACACGTAGTCTTATGAAAAAACATCAAATTCTTATACCTGAGGAAATGGAAGAATACTTGGTCTCCGAGGAAAAGAAAGGACAGACAGCTGTACTTGTTACTAATCACGAGAAAGTTCTTGGAGTTATTTCCATCGCAGACCAAGTTCGTCCTCACACAAAAGATATGATACAAAAAATCAAGAAATCAGGAATTCAAAAAACAATCATGTTAACGGGAGATAACCCAAGGACAGCAGCAACTGTTACAGAAGAAACTGGGGTTGATGAATATCGAGCAGACCTACTACCCGAAGATAAAGTAACTGCAATTAAAGAACTACAAGAACAGGGTTACACTGTAGCTATGATTGGAGATGGAATAAACGATGCTCCTGCCCTCGCAACTGCTGATGTTGGAGTAGCCATGGGAGCTGCTGGAACAGATGTTGCCATGGAAACAGCGGATTTAGTTCTTATGTCTGATCAAATTGAAAAACTTCCTTACAGTATTGGTATAAGCAAAGCCACTATAACTAACATGAAACAAAATATCACGTTTGCTGTTGTTGTGGTTATGAGCCTATTAATAGGTGTTCTTACCAAAACGGTCTTCTTAGCATCAGGTATGCTTATCCATGAGGTTAGCGTTTTAATCGTGATCATAAACGCCATCCGATTATTAAAATATAGGGTGAAAGAGAAGGAGATTCAGTCATATAGCAAAGTCATAAGGCAACATGTAGAGGAATAAGGATAGGTCCTTTTATTGAAGTTGAAAAGCCGGGTACTTTGGAAGGGTGCCTGGTTTTAGTGCTAGAGGTTTTTCATTCATTTTATTACTTATGGTTTTGGTGCTAAATGTGGTGGTTGGGTGCTAATCTTTTAGCTTGAGTGATTATTTGATTCATTGGGTGACAGTTTCAGAAATTTAAGTGCTAAAACCCTTGATTTGCGTGACGGTTTTGGGAGGGATAGTGCTGTTATATAAGGATGCGTGCTACGATCCTTACTTGAGTGCCGCTGACCCTATTTGGGTGATGAATTAGTTCATTAAGTGATAAGTAAATTCTCTAAAATCATTAATTTAATACAACCATTCGGATTTGGGTGCTGAAATTTATGCGTAAGTGCTCTTTTTCATGGTTAAGTATCAGCTACACTTGAATATAAAAAGGATGATTTCTCCATGGAGAAATCATCCTTTT